>NZ_JBFUDR010000014.1:0-41598 GCF_056404615.1 Massilia sp. P2_C2
CCACCCTACGGGTTGAATGATCGAGCCGTAGGGTGGGCACCCCGTGCCCACCATTTGTTTGATGATCCGCCCCCAAAAAAAAGCGCGCCGGCTCACGCACGGCGCGCTTTTTACATATGAATCGCAGGATTATTTCTGCGACAGCACCCACTTGACCAGCGTATGCGCTTCCGCTTCGTTGATCTGCGGATTGGCCGGCATCGGGACCGGACCCCAGACACCCGAGCCACCCTTCATGACCTTGGTGACCAGCTTGCCTTCGGCATCTTTCTGGCCAGCGTATTTGGCGGCGACATCTTTATAAGCCGGGCCGACCAGCTTGCTTTGCAYGGAGTGGCAAGCCATGCAATTCTTCGACTTCGCCAGCGCGGCAGCGTCCTGCGCGAATGCGCCGGTCGAGGCCAGGGCAGAAACTGCAACAAACAACAACATGGAACGTTTCATCAGCTATTCTCCAGTGAGGGACTTTTCTATGTTTTTTATTCTATCGTGTTTCTCCGCCCGGAACGGCGGGGATATATTCAGTAACGGATGATACAGATTGTCGTTGACCGGATGGCAGGTTTCCGTTGTTTCCCGGCACTTCTGTTGTAAGATTGCCGGGTAGAAAGGAATACCGTATGCCACTGATCCTCCTGATCCTCGCCCTTGTCATCCTGCGCTACTTCGAGGTATGGCGCTTCGCCGACCTGTCCTGGTGGTGGATCGTCGGCCTGATGGTGGTGGCTTTCATCTGGTTCGAGTTCATCGAAAAGATGCTCGGACTCGACAAGCGCAAGGCCCACGACCTCAACGAGAAGCGACGCAAGGAACGCGTCAAGGAGAGCTTCGACAAGCGCAAATAATGCGCCCGGAGCTTAGATGTTCCTCGMACGTATAGTGATCAGCCAAAATTCGGGGTCAGAGCACTTTTTTGTGCAATAGCGTAAGCGCACTTTTCGACTAGCGCCCCTCGTCGTATGGCCGCGGCGAGGAGGCGGTGCAGTCGAGCACTCATGACTTGCAACCGTCCCGTGATCGTAGGGACCTCAGTCAAGAACAATTGTGCGAAAAAGTGCTCTGACCCCGAATTTTGGTCACGAAATTTTAGCCGGTGACGGCGCCCTTGCTCGCCGGCTGCGCCAGCGCCGCGAACTTCGCGAGCACGCCACGCGTGTAGCGCGGTGCCGGCCGCACCCACGCCGCGCGCCGCCGGGCGATTTCCTCGTCGGGCACGTTCAGCTGGATCAGCTGCTGGTGGGCGTCGATGGTGATCGAATCGCCTTCCTGCACGAGCGCGATCGTGCCGCCCTCGTAGGCTTCCGGTGCCACGTGGCCGACGACCATGCCCCAGGTACCGCCCGAGAATCTGCCGTCCGTGATCAGTCCGACGGATTCGCCGAGTCCCTTGCCGATCAGCGCCGCCGTCGGCGCCAGCATCTCCGGCATGCCGGGGCCGCCGCGCGGGCCCAGGTAGCGCAGCACGAGCACGTCGCCCGGGTTGATCTGGTTGGCGAGGATCGTGTCCATCGCGCTGTACTCGTCGTCGAACACGCGCGCCGGTCCCGTGATCACGGGATTCTTCAGGCCCGTGATCTTGGCCACGCAACCCTCCGGCGACAGATTCCCCCTCAGGATCGCCAGATGCCCCTCCTGGTACAGCGCACGGTCGAGCGGGCGGATGACGTCCTGCCCTTCAGGCGGCGCGGACGGCACGTCCTTCAGTTCCTCGGCCAGGGTGCGGCCCGTGATCGTGATGCAGTCGCCGTGCAGCAGCCCCGCGTCCAGCAGCAGTTTCATGACCTGCGGGATGCCGCCCGCGCGGTGCAGGTCGGTCGCGACGTATTCGCCCGACGGCTTCAGGTTGCAGATCACGGGCACCTTCCTGCGCACGCGCTCGAAGTCGTCGATCGTCCACGCGACGTCCGCCGCATGCGCGATGGCGAGGTAGTGCAGTACGGCGTTCGTCGAGCCGCCGGTCGCCATGATCAGCGCGACGGCATTCTCGATGGACCGTCTCGTGATGATGTCGCGCGGCTTCAGGTCGCGCTTGACGGCTTCCACGAGCACGCGCGCCGACTCCGCCGCCGACGCCGTTTTTTCGTCGTCCGGATTGGCCATCGTCGACGAGTACAGCAGCGACATGCCGAGCGCCTCGAACGACGACGACATCGTGTTCGCCGTGTACATGCCGCCGCACGACCCGGACGACGGACACGCGTTGCGCTCGATGCCGTCGAAGTCTTCCTGGCTCATGCGCCCCGCCGTGAATTCGCCCACGGCCTCGAAGGCCGACACGATCGTGAGGTCCTTGCCCTTCCAGTGCCCCGGCCTGATGGTGCCGCCGTAGACATAGATGCCGGGGACGTTCGTGCGCGCCAGCGCGATCATCCCGCCGGGCATGTTCTTGTCGCAGCCGCCGATCACGACGACGCCATCCATCCACTGGCCGTTGACGCAGGTCTCGATGCAGTCGGCGATGACCTCGCGCGAGATCAGCGAAAACTTCATGCCCTCGGTGCCCATCGACATGCCGTCGGAAATGGTCGGCGTGCCGAATACCTGCGGATTCGCGCCCGCCGCGCGCACCGTCTCGATGGCGGCGTCGGCCAGTTTCTGCAGCCCGGCATTGCAGGGCGTGATCGTGGAATGGCCGTTGGCGATGCCGATCATCGGCTTGTCGAAGTCTTCCTGCCGGTAGCCCATCGCGTAGTACATCGAGCGGTTCGGGCTGCGGGCGACGCCTTCGGTCACATGGCGGGAACGGCGGTTGTAGCGCGCTGGATCGGACATGGTCGGCTCCTGCTTTGACGGTTTCCCAGCATGCCGTGCGGACCGGTCCGCGTCAAATGGGCGCGCATGCGTGCTTCTGATATGCTGCGCGAATCACAGATATGCCATTCATACGATGAACCTTGAATTACGTCAGTTGCGCTACTTCGTCACCGTGGCCGAGGAATTGCACTTCGGCCGCGCCGCCGCGCGTCTGCACATGACGCAGCCGCCGCTGTCGCAGGCGATCGCCGCGCTGGAGGACGGCCTCGGCACCGCGCTGTTCCTGCGCAACCGACGCACCGTCGCGCTGACGCCGGCCGGCAGCGCCCTGCTGCCCGAAGCCCGCCGCATCCTCTCCGAGGCTGCCCTGCTGCCCGAGCTGGCGCGGCGCGCCGCGAGCGGCGAGGCGGGACGGCTGGCGCTCGCGTTCATCACGTCGGCCGATTACAGCGTACTGCCGCCTTTCCTGCGCCGCTACAGCGAGCGCTATCCGGGCGTGCAGCTCGCGCTGCAGGAAGCGACGTCGGACGTGCAGGTCGACGAGCTGCTGCGCGGGCGCATCGACGCGGGCCTGCTGATTCCCCCGCTGCCCGACCGCGCGCGCGCCGGGCTCGACTACATGAAGGTGCTGGACGAGCCGCTGATCCTGTGTGCGCCCACGGGCCTCCTGCGCAGGAAAGGCGTCGTGCGTCTGCGCGACCTGCCGTCGCTGCCGTTGATCATCTTCCCGCGCGAGATTTCGCCGGCGCTGCACGACGCCATCCTGTCGTGCTTCCGCGCCGCCGGCATCACGCCCGCCATCGGCCAGCAGGCGATCCAGATGCAGACCATCGTCAGCCTCGTCTCCGCGGGCATGGGGTTGGCACTTGTGCCACAATCCGTGTCGAACCTGATGCGCCCGGGCGTAGAATACCGTGCCCTCGCCGATCCGACCCCGCTGGTCGAGACCGGCATCGCATGGCGCCGCGATAATGCTTCGCCGGTGCTCAAGGGCTTCCTGGAACTACTGAGGACTATTTAAATATGCTCGTTCATCCGCAACCGAACCCGGTCGCCTTCAGCATCGGCCCCGTCGACATCCACTGGTACGGGATCATGTACGTGGTCGCGTTCGCACTCTTTATCATCCTGGGGCGCGTACGCATCAAGACCCAGGCGCACGTCCAGGCCCAGGGCTGGACTTACACCGACCTCGACGACATGCTGTTCTACGGGATGCTGGGCGTGGTGATCGGCGGGCGCCTCGGCGAAGTGCTGTTCTATCGCCCGGACTATTACTTCTCGCATCCGGCCGAGATCTTCATGACGTGGCATGGCGGTATGTCGTACCACGGCGGCTTCATCGGGGTGCTGATCGCGATGGCGCTGTGGGCACGCAAGCGTGGCCGCAACCTGCTGGACGTGTACGACTTCATCGCGCCGATGGTCCCGATCGGCTACGCGTGCGGCCGCCTCGGTAATTTCATCAACGCGGAGCTGCCGGGTCGCCTGGCCGACCCGAGCCTGCCGTGGGCGATGCTGTGGCCGGGCGTCGAGGGTCCGCGCCATCCGTCGCCGCTGTACCAGATGCTGGTCGACGGCATCCTCGTATTCGTGATCATGTGGCTGTTCGCGCGCAAGCCGCGTCCCCGTCTGGCGGTGGGTGCGCTGTACACGCTGCTGTACGGCTGCGCGCGCTTCTTCACGGAGTACTTCCGCGTGCCGGACTGGGAGACGCATGTGATGGGGTTGCCGATCACGTCGGGGCAGGTGTTGTCGCTGCCGATGATCGTGGCCGGCATCATCATGCTCGGGTGGGCGTATTCGGGCGCGAACAAGCGGACCGTGCACGCGTGATGTAAACGGTCCACCGGCGTAACGCGTGGGCACGGGGTGCCCACCTACGATCATCGAACCGCGTAGGGTGGGCACCCCGTGCCCACCATGCCGTCACGCGACGCTCATTAACTCCAACACCTTGTCCCACTGCCCCTGCGTCACCGGCGAGATGGACAACCGGCTGCCCTTCTGCAGCAGCACCATGTCTTCCAGCTCCGGCACCCCACGCATGTCGGTCAGCGGCAGATAACGCCCCTCCGCCACCGCCGTTACGTCGACGGAAATCCAGCGCGGCTGCTCGCGCGTGGCCTTCGGATCGAAATAGTGACTCGCCGGGTCGAACTGCGACGCATCCGGATACGCTCCACTGGCCACGCGAGCGATGCCCGCCACGCCCGGCACCGCGCAGCTGGAGTGGTAGAACAGCACGCCGTCCCCGACCTGCATCTGGTCGCGCATGAAGTTGCGGGCCTGGTAGTTGCGCACGCCGAACCAGGCGACCGTCCTGCCGGGCGCGGCAAGCACGTCGGCGAAGCTCACTTCGTCGGGTTCGGATTTCATCAGCCAGTAACGCATGCGCGGGACTCCCTCGACACGAAAGCACAAATAAAAAAGCGGCTGCGCACGTATCGTACGCAGCCGCTTCGGAATATATCCCCGCCTGTGCCGTTTTTGCCGGCATCCCGAACCTGAACGGCTCAAGGTGGTCGCAGTCAGTTCAATTTCGGGTTCGTCGGACTAGCGACGATCGCGCCCACCAAACATGTCCCACAACCTATGCGAAAGAATGGTTCAAGGAATATATGGCAAATCTCGAACACCGCAGGGTAGACGGCAGTTTACTACGATGAACCGGTATGTCAAACGTTTTTGGTCTCACGCCAGGTTTTCCTTGGGCGACAGGGCGGCATCCAACACCGTGTGCATGGCGTCCAGTTTCTGCTTGACTTCGAGGATCGTCAGGTCCGACAGCGGACCTTGCGGCGCCTTCACGGACAGGAATTCGGCCGCCACCGACAGCGCCGCCATGACGGCGATGCGGTCCGTGCCCTTGACCTTGCCGGAATCGCGCAGCGCGCACATTTTTCCGTCGAGGTAGGCCACCGCTTCGCGCAGGGTCCGTTCTTCGCCGTCGCGGCAGGCCAGGCGATACGGCTGGCCCATGATGTTCACGTCGAGCTGGATCATTGCGCGGCCTCGGCGTCGTCAATGGTTTCGGGAGCGGGTTCGAGATGCGCCAGCAAGGCTTCCACACGCTGCTGGGCCGCGATCAGCCGGTTCTTGAAGTCGACGTTTTCCGCGCTGAGCAAGGCATTCGCCTGACGCAGCAGATAGTTCTCGCTGCGCAGCGCCTGGGTCAACTGGGCGAGCCGGTCGATCTTATCGGAGAGGTCTTGGAATTCGGAAATCATCCATTACTATAGGATCGACTTGAAATTTTCGTCAACAGGCGCGCACTCGCGTGCGCGACCGCCCTCCGATCGTGCGCCGCCCCGCACTGGATCGGTGCTAGGCTCATATGCTTATGCGTTCACCAACCGCTGCCCGGCCACCCGGGCCGCGCGTCTCCGCATTGCGCCAGGTCGGCCAATCTGATTGCGAAGCCGCAAAAAAGTCCGTCAAAAGCCGAACATTGTGGCTTGAAATGCCAAATTATCGTCCCTATAATTAGCACTCGTTAGTAGAGAGTGCTAACAAACCTTTCTACCCCGCAGCGAGCCGGTCCTGTATTGACCCGCTGTGGATACTGGATTGCCTGTCAAATCAACTACAAGGAGTTTTGCATGAACCTTCGCCCATTGCACGATCGCGTGATCGTGAAGCGTCTCGACCAGGAAACCAAGACTGCATCCGGCCTGATCATCCCCGATGCGGCGGCCGAGAAGCCGGACCAAGGTGAAGTGCTGGCCGTCGGCAACGGCAAAGTGCAAGAGAACGGCAACGTCCGTCCGCTGGAAGTGAAAGTCGGCGACCGCGTCCTGTTCGGCAAGTACTCGGGCCAGAGCGTCAAGGTCAACGGCGAAGAGCTGCTGGTCATGCGCGAAGAAGACATCATGGCCGTCGTGGCCCAGTAATTCAGTCCAAACAGAATACGGAGAAATAAGATATGGCAGCTAAAGATGTAGTGTTCGGCGACGTAGCACGCGCCAAGATGGTCGAGGGTGTCAACATCCTGGCCAACGCAGTCAAAGTCACCCTGGGCCCGAAAGGCCGCAACGTCGTGCTCGAGCGTTCGTTCGGCGCCCCGACCGTCACCAAGGACGGCGTCTCGGTCGCCAAAGAGATCGAACTGAAAGACAAGCTCATGAACATGGGCGCGCAGATGGTCAAGGAAGTCGCATCGAAGACCAGCGACAACGCCGGTGACGGCACCACCACCGCGACCGTGCTGGCACAAGCCATCGTGCGCGAAGGCATGAAGTTCGTTGCCGCCGGCATGAACCCGATGGACCTGAAGCGCGGCATCGACAAGGCCGTCGCCGCCACCGTCGAAGAACTGAAGAAGATCGCCAAGCCGACCACCACTTCGAAAGAGATCGCACAAGTCGGTACCATCTCGGCCAACTCGGATTCGTCCGTCGGCGAGCGCATCGCTGAAGCGATGGAAAAAGTCGGCAAGGAAGGCGTCATCACCGTCGAAGACGGCAAGTCGCTGAACGACGAGCTGGACATCGTGGAAGGCATGCAGTTCGACCGCGGCTACCTGTCGCCGTACTTCATCAACAACCCGGACAAGCAGGTTGCCGTTCACGAGAACCCGTTCGTCCTGCTGTGCGACAAGAAGATCTCGAACATCCGTGACCTGCTGCCGGTGCTGGAGCAAGTCGCCAAGGCCGGCCGTCCGCTGGTCATCGTCGCCGAAGACATCGAAGGCGAAGCGCTGGCGACCCTGGTCGTCAACAACATCCGCGGCATCCTGAAGACCGTCGCCGTCAAGGCTCCGGGCTTCGGCGACCGTCGCAAGGCCATGCTGGAAGACATCGCCATCCTGACCGGTGGCCAGGTCATCGCCGAAGAAGTCGGCCTGACCCTGGAAAAGGTCACGCTGAACGAACTGGGCCAGGCCAAGCGCATCGAAGTCGGCAAGGAAAACACCATCATCATCGATGGCGCCGGTGCCGCCGAAGCGATCGAAGCGCGCGTCAAGCAGATCCGCATCCAGATCGAAGAAGCGACCTCGGACTACGACCGTGAAAAACTGCAGGAGCGCGTGGCCAAGCTGGCCGGCGGTGTTGCCGTGATCCGCGTCGGTGCCGCGACCGAAGTCGAAATGAAAGAGAAGAAAGCACGCGTGGAAGACGCGCTGCACGCCACCCGCGCTGCCGTCGAAGAAGGCATCGTCCCGGGCGGCGGCGTGGCCCTGCTGCGTGCCCGTGCCGCGCTGAACATCAAGGGTGACAACCCCGACCAGGAAGCCGGCATCAAGATCGTCCTGCGCGCGATGGAAGAGCCGCTGCGCATGATCGTCCAGAACGCCGGCGAAGAGCCGTCGGTCGTCGTCGCCGCCGTCATCAACGGCCAGGGCAACTACGGCTACAACGCCGCCAACGGCACCTATGGCGACATGGTCGAACAAGGCGTGCTGGACCCGGCCAAGGTCACCCGCTCGGCACTGCAGAACGCAGCGTCGATCGCCGGCCTGATGCTGACCACCGACTGCATGGTCTCCGAGATCGCCGAAGACAAGCCGGCAGCCGGCGGCCACGGCATGGGCGGCATGGGCGGCATGGGCATGGACGGCATGATGTAATTGCCGGCAAGCCTGGTACCGGCCCCGCCGGTACCGCTTTCCACGAAAGCCCGCAGGGTTCGCGCCCTGCGGGCTTTTTGTTTGCGCGTCAAGCGTGCGAGCCCGTGTGCGCAGGCGCTGCATACTGGCGGCATCCATTCGAAGCGGAGGCGGTATGTCAGCAGTCAACCTGGACGAACTCGAACACGCGGCCCTCGTCGTCGAAGATGGCGAGGGCGGCGCGCGCGCCCTCGTCGCGCGCGCGACGGGCATGATCCACCTGCTCAACGACGACTACATGGACGAGGAAGCGCCGCTGCCGGCCGATGGCGGCGATACGGACAACGATGAGGACTATGTCGCCGTGCCGCCCGCGAGCACGCTCGGCATCGGCGACCAGCTGGTGTTCCGCTTCGTCGCCGCGCACCTGGCGGGCGACCAGGCCCAGGTCACCGAGCTGGTGCGCGCCAACGATACGGACGGCTTCACGCGCCTGCTGGACGAACGCGGCGCGGCCGAGGACTGGCAGCGCTTCCGCACTGAGCAGACCCACACCGCGCTGCGCCGCTGGTGCGACGAGCACGGATTGCAGGCGCGCGGCTGAGATGGTGGGCACGGGGTGCCCACCCTACCTGTGTACGATGCCGTAGGGTGGGCACGGGGTGCCCACCAAATGCCGGACGTCATCGGTCAAGTTGCCGGGCGACACCAGTTGGTTTAGACTGGTTTTTTGTCTCTATCGAGCCCCCATGTCCGCACGTCCCGTCCGCCTGCTGGGCGCCATCTCCCTGACCCTGTGCGCGCTGGCCGCCTGCAAGGACGAAAAACCGGCGCCGCAGCCGAAGCCGGCTGTCGTGCAGGCCCCGGCGGCGCCCACGCGCACGCGCGAACAGGCCATGGCCGCACTGATGGCCTTGCCGGAACTGAAGACGTGGTCGGAACAGATCGAAAAGCGCTCGCACGGCGCGGCCCACGGCGCCGTCATCGAGGACGACCCGAACCCGCGCATCATCGACGGCAGGAAGTATTACCAGTTGAGCTTCGTGGAAGACCGCAAGCAGAACGTACACCGCCGCGCCAGCTTCCTCGTGGCGCAGCAGGGTGACGACATCCTCGTCGAGGATGCGGAAACGGCTACCGTGCAGTCGCTGGCCGAATGGCGGCGGAATATCCGTAAGGTGGAATTGAAGTCCGGTTGATCGGGCACAAGCCGGATTGATTTGGGACGTCTATCGTGGACGCTGCCGCTGACCGTGCAGCGTCATCGCTCATGCGGATGAGCGATGACGCCACTCCTCCCCCGGTCGGCGGCGCCTGTCACCCACCGCTAACGTCACGCGTGGGCACGTTTCATTTGGGGCCCCCGGCCCCAAATGCCCACCCTACGTCTCGAGGTCGTAGGGTGTGGGCACCCCGTGCCCACCATTCGCTCGCATCAGGAATCCAGGTGCGAAATGAGCGTCCTGCGCCCTYCCCCTTCGCCTTCCGCCGTGGCCGGCGGCAACGCCCGCGCATGATGCACGTCGACGGAGATGCCCACCGCCATGATGTCGATGAGCAGCAGTTGCAGGATGCGCGAAATCATCGCGAGGAAATGGGTACTGTCCTCGGCATGGTCCACGGCGAGCAGCACGTCCGCGCGGCGCGCGAGCGGCGACTGGCTGTTGCAGATGGCGATGACGTCGGCACCGGCCTCGCGCGCGGCATCGACGGCCGCCAGCAGGTCCGGCAGACGGCCCGAGTTCGAGATCGCGATGACGACGTCGCCCGGCCCCAGCAGCTCGGCCGCCAGTTTGAACAGGTGCGAATCGCCATACAGCGCCGTCGGGATGCGGAAGCGGAAGAACTTGTGCTGGCCGTCGAGGGCGACGACGCGCGAATTGCCCAGCGCGTGGAACTCCACCCGTTTTGCCCGGCTCACCAGTTCGATCGCACGGTCGATGGCGCGCACGTCCAGCTGGTCGCGGAACTGCAGGATCGCCGAGATCGTGTTGTCGATGACCTTCGCCGACAGATCGTGCGTGCTGTCGCTGCCGCGCACCTGGCTGTGGCGCACGGGGATCGAGCCCGTCAGGCTGCTCGCGAACTTCAGCTTGAAATCGGCGAGGCCGAGGAAGCCCAGCGAGCGGCAGAAGCGGATCACGGTCGGCTGGCTCACGTCGGCCAGCTTCGCGATACCGGCGATCGGCTCGTTCAGCACGAGGCGCGGCTGTTCCAGCACCAGGCTTGCCACGCGCTGCTCGGCCGGCGTCAGTTCCGGCCGCAGCTTGTGGACGCGGTCCATCAGCGTATTGCCGCCGCTGCGTCCGCGCAGGTGCTCGGACAGGATGTTCGCGACGCCGTCGAACGCCACGTGCGGCGTCGAGATCACGTAGGTCGGGATGTCGGACAGGTAGCTGGAGAAGCGCCCCTTGGCCTCGAAGCGCGTGCGGAACGGCGACGTCCTGAACCACTCGCCCAGGCGCGGCACGATGCCGCCGCCGATGAAGATGCCGCCGAACGCACCGAGCGTCACCGCCAGGTTCGCGGCCGCGCCGCCCAGCATCCCGCAAAAGCATTCCAGCACTTCCAGGCACAGCGGATCGTGGTCGTCCATGGCTGCGGCGATGATCTCGGCCGACGTGCGCGCCGGCGCCTCCACGCCGCTCCGCCCGGCCAGCGCACGGTGGATGATCTCCATGCCGGGGCCGGAGATCAGGCGCTCGTTCGACACGTGGCTCCATTCGCGCCATGCGGTCTGCAGGATGGCGAATTCGCGCTCGTCGCTGGGCGCGAAGTTGACGTGGCCGCCCTCGCTGCCGAGCGTGACAAAGCCATCGACGGTCGGGATGCCGCCAGAGACGCCAAGGCCCGTGCCCGGTCCGAGCACGCCCAGCACGGCGCCCGGCACCGGCTTGCCCGGTCCGACCTGCATCAGGTCCGATTCCTTCAGGCCCGGGATCGCCATCGCCAGCGCCGTGAAGTCGTTGACGATCAACAGCRTGTCCAGGCCMAGTTCGCGCCGCACGGCGTCCGTGGAAAATTCCCACGGCCGGTTCGTCATGCGCACATAGTCGCCGTCGACGGGGTTCGCGAGCGCCAGCGCGCCGTGGTGCAGGCGCGTGTCCGCATGCTCGTCGAGGTAGAAACGCAGCATCGGGACGATACCGCTGAAATCGTCGCACTTCAGTACCCGCACCGAGCGGTAGGTGCCGGGCGCGGTCTGCAGTGCGAAGCGGGCGTGGGTCGCGCCGATGTCGGCCAGCAGGCGCGGGCCATCGGCGAACGCCGTTCTTGTGTTTTCCGGTTGCTCTTCCATTATGCGATTGTACCGAACCACGCGCCGTGTGGCGGCAGCGTGACCGTCGTACCGCTCACTTCACCCGACAGGCCGTGGCCTTCCAGCGTCCGTGCGCCCTGCACCTCCGGCCAGTCGAACGTCAGCGGCGCATTGGTCACGTTGAACACGGCCAGCACGGATGGGTGGCCGTCGAGGTCGCGGCGCAGCGCCAGCGCCTGTTCCGGCACGTCGAAGAACACGATCTCGCCGCGCGTCAGCTGCGGCAGGGTGCGGCGCCACCGGATGATATTGCGCGCGAAGTTCAGCGGCGATTGCGGATCCTTGTCCTGGCCTTCCCCGGCCAGGGCCACGTGCTCGGGCGGCACCGGCAGCCATGGCGTGTCCGTCGTGAAGCCGGCGTTCGGCGACTCGCCCGTCCAGGGCATCGGCGTGCGGCAGCCGTCGCGGCCGTTGAACTCGGGCCAGAACGTGATGCCGTACGGGTCCTGCAGCAGTTCGTACGGGACGTCCGCTTCCGGCAGCGCCAGCTCGTCGCCCTGGTACAGGCACGGCGTGCCTTTCAAGGACTGCTGCAGCGCCAGCACGAGCTTCGAGAGAGCTGCACACCGGGCCGGGGTCCATGCGCCGTCGGACCAGCGCGTGGCGACACGGATCGAGTCGTGGTTACACACGGACCACGATGCCCAGCCATCCTTCACGCGTGCATTGAATTCCTCGACCTGGCGGCGGATGTGGTGGCTGGAGAACTGCGGCGTGAGCAGGTTGAAGCTGTAGGCCATGTGCAGCTTGTCGCCGCCGGACGTGTAGTCGGCCATCACGGCCAGCGAATCGTCCGCGCCCACTTCGCCGATCGCCACCGCGCCGTATTCATCCAGCAACTTGCGCAGCCTTTGCAGGAACGCGATGTTTTCCGGCTGCGTCTTGTCGTGGACGTGGGCCTGCATGCCGTAGGGGTTCACGTCGGTGACGGTCGCCGTGTCGCGCACGAGCGCCGGCGGATTGCTGCGCAGTTCACGATCATGGAAGTGGAAGTTGCACGCGTCCATGCGTACGCCGTCGACGCCGCGTTCGAACCAGAAGCGCAGCGAATCCAGGTGGGCCTGCTGGACTTCCGGGCGATGGAAATTCACCTGCGGCTGGCTCATGAGGAAGTGTGCATGTAGTACTGCTTGCGGCGGCTGCCCCACTGCCATGCCGGGCCGCCGAACACGGACAGCCAGTTGTTGGGCGGGTTGGCGTCCAGCGGACACCCCATGACAACGATGAGAACGCGCTGTCACGACTAGCTGTTGTGCAAAATGTTGTCAAAATTAAATAGCCGCCGGGAAAATGAGTGGATAAAATTCGGACAGTTGACTCTTATTTAAGGAAACGCTGATGGCTCGTCGGATGATTGTTATTCTTCTTGCTGCGTTCAGTTTGCTGGCCGGCCCGGCATGGGCGGTTGAGCGCGGTGCGCTGTTCAAGGTTAGCGGCCACGGCCATACGATGTACCTGTTCGRCACCATCCACGTGGGGCTGCCCGAATTTTTCCCGCTTGACGAGAGCGTCACCCGGGCCCTGGCCGCTTCGACCACACTGGCCCTGGAAATCGATCCGACCGTGCAAACTGCGGAGGTGGCCGCGGCGGTGCAGCGCGCCGCGCAGACCACGCCCGCGATTGTCGCCGCCATGCCGCCTGCGCTCGGACCGCGCCTGACGCGCCATCTGGAGGCGCTGGGCGCGCCGGCGACCCTGCCCACCAAGGTCAAGCCGTGGATGCTGGTCATGACGCTGACGATCATCGAATACAGCAAGCTCGGTTATCGTCCCGACCTGGGCGTCGACGCGCACCTGGCCAAACTGGCACACAGCCGGAACATCAAGGTCATCGGCCTGGAGACGGTCGAGAGCCAACTAAACGTGTTCGACCGCCTGCCCGTTGCCGACCAGTGGACGATACTGGATGAAACCCTCGCATCGCTGGATTCGGGCGAATCGCAACAGGACGTGCGGTCCGTTACCGACGGCTGGGCCAAGGCCGATCATGCCACGCTCGATGCTCTGGCGCTCAAGTATGAAAAGGACCAGCGGCTGTCGTCGCAGATCCTGCAGCGGCGCTTCCTGACCGAACGCAACGGGCCGATGGCCGACAAACTCGACGGTTTGCTGAAGCGTGAAAAGAATACGATGGCGGCGGTTGGACTCATGCATTTGATCGGCAAGGACAGCTTGCCGACGTTGTTGCGCGCAAAGGGACTGAAGGTCGAGCAGGTGTATTGAAGGGATCATGTCGACCGTTGAGCGGGGAGCCTTGCTGTGCATCAAAGGTGATGCAGTGCTCCCGGTTTGCGACACCCGCGGCCGATACCGATGACTGCTTTTGGCCGTTCTCGGCCGTTCAGCTCAGCATAGCAGGCTGGAACATCACAGACGGTCACGAACGGCCGTAGTCGAGCTGCCACGACCGGCCGGAACCGACCGAGAGCGCTTATTGAAGGCGGATGGCGTAGTCGAAAACCCAGGTGCGGCGGATTTCGATGACGTCATACTGGCGCGCCAGCGAGGGCGAGAACGCCCCATAGGGCGCCTGGCTGGCAATGACCTTGCGTATGGCATCGTCGAGAGCCGGAACGCCGCTCGACACTTCAAACGTCACCTTCTCCACGGAACCGTCAGCGCGCACCGCAACCGTCACCATGGGTTGTGTGTGCGGCTGCTTGACCAGCTCACGCACCATGTCGATCGTCATGTTCAGCTCGATTTTCCGGCTCATCGCGTCTGCGTACAACACCAGATCCCCGTCCGGGTCGGCACGGCCGAACATCCATCGCCGACGCAGGCTGCTCGCTATCGGCAACGGCGAGTTGGCCTGACGGTTCACCGCGTTTTCGCGCTGCGACCGTTCGAGGTCGAGTTGCTTGCCGATCTGACGTAGCCGGTCTTCGCGCGCCGATTCCTGTGCCGCGCGCTCAGCCAGTGCCTGTTCTTTTTTCGCGAGTTCCTGCCGTGCTGTCTCCTGTCTTGCCATATCCTGGCGCGCCGTTTCCTGTCTTGCGGCATTCTGCCTAGCCGCCTCTTGCCGTGCTGCCTCTTGCCGGACCGCTTCCTGCCGTGCTTCTTCCCGCTTTGCAGCTTCCCGTCCGGCCAGCTCCTGCTTCGCGGCTTCCTGACGTGCCGCTTCAACACGGGCTGCCTGCTGCCGCGCTTGTTCCTGCTTTGCGGCTTCCAGGCGGGCCGTTTCGACATCGGCGGCCTGCTGTCGCGCGGTCTCCTGCTTCACCGCTTCTTCCTTCGCCAGCTCTTGTTTTGCCGCTTCTTGCCTAACCAACTCTTGTCTTGCCTCTTCCTGCTTTGCTTCCAACTTCGCAAGCTCTTGCTTGGCTACCTCGGTCCTTGTCGCTTCCTGCTGTGCCTCCTGCTCAGCCAATGCCGCATCGCGCCGCAGCGCTTCCTGCCGCCGTGCTTCACGTTGAGTCCTGGCGAGAATCTCCACTTGCCGCGCCCGCTCTACGTCGGCAGGTGCCTGCTCTACGACCTGTGCTGATGGCTCCAGCTGCTCGACCGGCTTCATCACAAGTTCTTCCGCTTTCCTGAACTCTCTGGGTTCGGAAGTCAGGTCTTTTGGACGGACCACGTTGGCGATTACCTTGTGCGCCGCGACGGGCGCCGGCGCCAACGCTTTTGGAGCCGGCGGAAGGTGCGCCGAGGGAGTCGCTACTTCGCTGACGGGCTCGCGCACTGGGGCGGGAGGGGCCGGCACTGGCGGTAATGGCGGCGCCAGTCGGACATGTAGCCCGTCTGCGCGAAGTCGTCGCGCTTCCCAAAAAAAGGTGAAACCCGGCATCCCCAACGATTGCCCGCCGAGCGAAATGCTCAACAACAACGCATGCGCCAGCAAAGACAACAACAATGCTGTGGTTGATCGCCAATATGCGCGCTGTGCTGTCGAAGCGGTTATCAAATGTAAACCTTGTGCAGGTCCAGTGAATGCAGTCCCCGATATTACATACTCGATAATTCAAGCGATAGGATAGCGGCCGGTCGAGCCAGCATAGCATGCGGCCGGACAGACAAACTCTCGGACTGTCACGGCAGGCTGCTAGCGGTAGAGTCGAGATGTGGCGCGGTAGTATCCGCGACCCCGTTTCCACATCCCGCTCATCGAACCGGACGTGCAGATCTCCCGCATCCGGCTCTCGGACAAGACACTACGCCTTCGCCCACGCCTGGCTGCGCCCTCGCGCGCTCAGGCGTACGAGACCGAAGTTCCCGTAAAGGTGCGAGAGGGGATATGTCCCGCCCTTGCGTCGCCTGACCTTATGCTTGTTGCGCAACCACCGGCGCAACCGCGTCGCGGTGTAGCTGTCGAGCGCGCGATACGCACGGCTGACGGTTCCCACACTGAAGTAATTCGCCCAGCCCCGTAACACACGATTCAACTTACCCACCAGTTCCGTGGTCTCTTGCCATACCCTTGAGAAGTCGGTCAGGTCATGGACCTCCTCGTCGGTCAGCCCCTTGCGAATGAGCTTTCCGATGAAACCACTGGGTCGTGCGTCGCGCAAGCGTTCAGCCATGGCCTCAACCTGTTGAATACTTTCCGGGGTGTAGTCAAGAGATACGCCGATGTTACGGCTGGCGAAATCGACAGCGTCCTCAGCATACGCGGTCATCATGTCGTTGATCATCGTTTCCGTCACCGTTGGCGCCTACATCTTGCAGAGTTTAAAAAGTTACAGACTGTCTCGAGAGGCAGAAACCGGCCTTGTACACGCCCGCCTCAAGACATCCCGGTCCCGCGCTCCGGACGCGGTCCTTCAAACCCGACGACGCCATGCGAGCACCGACGGTACTGGCCAAGGCGACCAGGTACATGCCTGTAGAATGGTCCAATGCGAACTGATTTCAAGATCCGCACCGCCACGACAGCTGACATACCCGAGCTTCAAAAGCTGATCGAACGTTCCGGTATCGGATTATCCGTCGGCTTTTACACGCGTGAACAGGCGCACGCGGTCACGCACGAGGTGTTCGGCGTCGACACCCAGCTCATTCGGGACGGTACCTACTTCGCCATCGAAGACAAGACGCGCATCGTCGCCTGCGGTGGCTGGAGCAAGCGTTCGACGCCCTACGGCGGCGACAAGCACAAGGTCGCACCGGATCGCCTTCTCGACCCGGCCACCGAGCCCGCCAGGATCCGCGCCTTTTTTGTCGATCCGGGAATGGAGCGCCTGGGTCTTGGCTCGATGCTCATGCAGCACTGCACCGGGCATGCACTCGCGGCAGGTTTCACTTCACTCGAACTGACAGCGACCATGCCGGGCGTGCCGCTGTACACGGCACATGGCTTCGTGCCCGTGCACGACCTGAGCCTGTCGCTCGGGGGTGGGCAAGTGGCTGTGCCCCTGGTGCTGATGCGCAAGGCGATCGGATAACAAGCAAGCCATCCACGCCCGTTCTTACCGGTCCCGACGATAGCGATCCGAGATTGCATTCGCCGTGCTAAACCCGCCCGCGCGCCCGATCCGTCAACACGAGCCCGATCCCACCCAGAATCGCGACGACAGCAACGAACAGCCGCACCGTGAACGCCTCATCCAGCCACAGCGCGCCCGCGACCGCCGCAATCACAGGCACCGACAGCTGCACGCTGGCCGCCTGCAGTGAGGACAACCCGCGCAGCGCCGCATACCAGATCACGTAGCCGAGCCCCGACGTCAACGCGCCCGAAGCGATGGCGAGCAGGATCCCGGCAAGGTCCGCATGCGCGCGCGCGACGAACACAAGCCCCAGCACCAGCGCCAGCGGCATGGCCCGCAAAAAATTGGACGCGGTCGCCGCGAACGGATCCGGCACGCCGCGTCCGCGCAGCGAATACGCGCCCCAGGCGACGCCCGCGACGGCCATCAGCGCGGCACCTGCCGCCGGCGGCGCCGCGACACCCGGCAGCACGAGCACGACGAAGCCCGCCACCGCGAGCGCGAGACCCGCCCAGCCGCGTGGCGCAAACCGTTCGCCGCGCACGAGGCCCACGGCGAACATCGTCAGCTGGACGGCGCCGAACAGGATCAGCGCGCCGGTGCCCGCCGGCAGCGTGAGGTAGGCAAAGGAGAATGCGCCCACGTAGACGAACAGCATGGCGGCCGCGCGCCAATCCGAAGGCGCCGTCGGGCGCGACCGCAGACGCATGGCAATCGCCAGCACGAGTGTGCCCGCCGTCACGCGGATGGCGCCAAACGTCGCGGGATCGATGTGCGCGTCACGCAGCGCGGCCCGGCACAGCAGCGAATTCGCCGCGAAGGCCGCCATCGCCAGTAGAGTCAGGGCGATCGTGGCCGGTGCCGCGCGCGCCATGCCGGCCCCGGTCAGATGTCGAGGTGGGAGATCAGCAGGCGGCGGCGCTCGCTGTCGCCGTTGCCCGCGGCTTCGCCGGACGGGCCGAGCGAGATGCCGACCGCCATGATGTCGATGAGGAGCAGTTGCAGGATGCGCGAGATCATCGACAGGAACGTCGTGCTGTCCTCGCTGTGGTCCACGGCGAGGCAGACGTTGGCCTTGCGCGCCAGCGCCGACTTGCTGCTCGTGATGGCGATGACGTCGGCCCCGGCGGCGCGCGCCACGTCGACGGCGTCCAGCAGTTCCGGCAGCTGGCCCGTCGTCGAGATGGCGACGACGACATCGCCCGGCCCCAGCAGCTCGGCCGCCAGCGCGAACAGGTGCGAGTCGCCATACGACGACGTCGGGATGCGGAAGCGGAAGAATTTATGCTGGCCGTCCAGCGCCACGACGCGCGAACTGCCCATCGCGTAGAACTCGACGCGCTTGGCCTTGCGCAGGATGTCGATGGCGCGGTCGATCGAGTTCACGTCGAGCTGGTCGCGGAATTTCAGGATCGCGGACACGGTGTTGTCGATGACTTTCGCCGACAGGTCATGGGTGCTGTCCGTCATGCGCACCTGGCTGTGGCGCACGGGGATGGTGCCTGTCAGGCTGCCGGCGAACTTCAGCTTGAAATCGGCCAGGCCGGAAAAACCCATCGAGCGGCAGAAGCGGATCACGGTCGGCTGGCTCACGTCCGCCAGCTTCGCGATCTCGGCGATCGGCTCGGACAACACCTTGCGCGGATGCTCGATTACGAAATGCGCCACGCGCTGCTCGGCCGGCGACAGTTCGGCCTGCAGGTGCTGCACGCGCTCCATCAAGGTATTGGCGCCGCTGCGGTTGCGCAGGTGTTCCGACAGGATGCTCGACACGCCATACAGCGCCGGCGTCGGCGTCATGATCACATAGGTCGGGATCTGCGCCAGGTAGCTGGAGAAGCGGCCCTTGGCCTCGAAGCGCGTGCGGAACGGCGACGTCTTGAACCACTCGGCGATGCGCGGCACGATGCCGCCGCCGATGAAGATGCCGCCGAATGCGCCGAGCGTGACGGCGAGGTTCGCTGCCGCGCCGCCCAGCATGCCGGCGAAGCATTCCAGCACTTCCAGGCACAACGGATCCTTTTGCTCCAAGGCCGCGGTGGCGATGGCGGCGGCGTCACGGGCAGGCGCGTCGACGCCGTTGCGCAGCGCCAGCGCGCGGTAGATGATCTCCATGCCGGGGCCGGAGATCAGGCGTTCGTTCGACACGTGCTGCCATTCGCGCCAGGCGTATTGCAGGATCGCGAATTCGCGCTCGTCGGCCGGGGCGAAGTTGACGTGACCGCCTTCGCTGCCGAGGGTGACGAAGCCGTCCAGCGTGGGGATCACGCCCGATACGCCCAGGCCCGTGCCCGGACCGAGCACGCCGGCCACGGCATTCGCCACCGGCTTGCCGCCGCCGATTTGCAACAGGTCGTCCGGCTTGAAGCCCGGCAGCGCCATCGCCAGCGCCGTGAAGTCGTTCACGATCAGCAGTGTGGTCAGGCCGAGCGTGCGCCGCACCTCTTCCGTCGAGAACTGCCAGTCGCGGTTGGTCATGCGGATGTAGTCGCCGCTGATCGGGTTCGCCAGCGCGAATGCCGCATGGCTGATGCGCTCGCCCTTGCTATGGGCCAGGGTCTGCGCCAGGTAGACGGTCAGCAGCGGGACGATGCCCGGGTAGTCGTCGCACAGCAGCACGGCCACGTTGCGCAGCACGCCCGGCGCGATCTCCAGCGCAAAGCGCGCATGGGTCGCGCCGATGTCGGCCAGCAGGCGCGGACCGTCGGCATAGGCCGCGCGGGTTGGCTTCTGTGCGGTGTCGGATGCAGGCTTCATGGTGGCACTTCTCGGGAAGGGTTCCTCTAATTGCGCGTAGGATACCATTGATTGAAATGCACCAAAAAGCGATTATCGGCCGAGTCGGTCGGTTACAACGGTAGGGTGGGCACCACGTGCCCACGCGTGACGTATGCGGATTGCGAACGTCCGCGTGGGCGGAGGCCGCCCCCCCTACCAGAATAGACGCTTATTGCGCGCGCGCCTCGGCATCGATCTTCGATTGCGCGCTGGTATCACGCATGAACCAGCAGACGATGAGCGTGCAGGCGATGACGGCCGTCGTGTACCAGTAGAAGCCGCTTTCCATGTGGACCGACTTGAACCACAGCGCCAGGTACTCGGCCGTGCCGCCGAACACGGATACGGCGAACGCATACGGCACGCCGACGCCGGTGGCGCGGATCGAGGCCGGGAACAGCTCGGCCTTGACGAGGGCGTTGATCGACGTGTAGCCGGACACGATGATCCATGCGCAGGCGATCAGGCCGAACGCTTCCCACGGGCCGCTGGCGTTGCGGATGCCGGTGAGCAGCGGCACGGTGAACAGGGTGCCCAGCAGCGCGAAGCCGACCAGCAGCGGACGACGGCCGACGCGGTCCGACAGTGCGCCGTACAGCGGCTGCAGGCACATGGCGAACAGCAGCGACGCGGCCGAGACGGCGGTGGTCTGCGCATCCGTCAGGCCGACGGACAGGCGCAGGAATTTCTGCATATAGGTCGTGTAGACGTAGAAGGCCAGGGTGCCGCCCATCGTCAGGCCGATCACGAGCAGCACCTCGCGCGGATGCTGCATCAACTGCTTCAGGCCGCCCATCGGTTTGGCGCGTTTGCCCGCTTCCTTGCGCGCGGCCTCGAACGAAGCGGTCTCCGGGAGGTTGTGGCGCATGCGCAGGGCCAGCAGTGCGAGGCAGGCGCCGGCGAAGAACGGGATGCGCCAGCCCCAGGCGCGCAACTGTCCGGCGTCGAGCAGGAAGTTCTGCAACACGAGCAGCAGCAGCAACGCCAGCAGCTGGCCGCCGATCAGCGTGACGTACTGAAAGCTGCTGTAGAAACCGCGGTGTTTCGAGTCCGCCATCTCGGACAGGTAGGTCGCGCTGGCGCCGTATTCGCCGCCCAGGCTGAGGCCTTGCAGCAGGCGCGCCAGCAGCAGGATGCACGGCGACAGGATGCCGGCCGACGCATAGGTGGGCGCGCAGGCGATCAGCAGGGAGCCGAAGCACATCAGCAGCACGGACGTCATCAGGGCCGTCTTGCGGCCGAGCCGGTCGCCGATCTGGCCGAACAGGATGCCGCCGATCGGGCGCACGAAGAAACCCAGCGCGAAGATGCCCGCCGTGGACATCATCTGCGCCGTCGGGTCCTGGGCGGGGAAGAACGAACTCGCGAAGTACAGCGCGAACGCGGAATAACAGTAGAAATCGAACCACTCGACGAGGTTGCCGGCCGAGCCGACGAGGATGGCGGAGAGGCGCTTGCCGGAGATGCGTTCGCTGGCGTTGGCGTCGCCGCGCACGCCCTGCGCGGTCTTGCTGATGGTTGTGCTCATGGATGTCTCCTTTGATCGACGGGAGATTCTTGAAACCCTCCCGTTCCTGGATGTCCACTATCGCAATCGACGGGCCGGCGCACATCCGCAACATCGGCGTGCCCTTCTCCGTAAAATTACGGAGGCGGTTCCCAKCGCGGCGCGCACCTGCTATCGTTGGTGTCATGCCCTCCCTGTCCACTCTTCGTCACTGGCGCCGCATCCTCGTGGCTGCCGGTGCGCTGGCCGTCGTCGCGGCATCGGGCAACTGGGCCGAGCGGCACGAGCTGCAGACGAAGACGGAGGGCCTGCGCCAGGCTGCCGCCGCACACGCGCTGGGCCTGCGCGGCCTCGTCGAAAAGCACGACTACCTGCCGCATGCGGCGTCGCGCCACCCGGACGTGCGCGACCTGCTGCGCGCGCCGCGCGACGCCACGCTGCGCGCGCGCGTCAACGACTACTTCGCCGATCTGCAGGCGACGACCGGCGCCGCCGCGCTGTTCCTCGTGGACCGCACGGGCCTGACGCTCGCGGCCAGCAACTGGGATACGCCCTCCTCGTTCGTCGGCCAGTCGTACCGCCAGCGTCCCTACTTCGAGGATGCGGTGCAGGGCCGGCGCGGCATCTTCTATGGCCTCGGCCTCACGACGGGCCAGTCCGGCCTGTTCATCGCGGAACCCGTGCGCGCGGATGGGACCATCCTCGGCGTCATCGTCGTCAAGATCAGCCTGGAGCCGCTGCAGGCCGCGTGGATGCGCGGCGCCGACCCTGTCGTGCTGCGCGACAGCCGCGGCATCGTGTTCCTCTCCGCCGTGCCGGACTGGCTGTTCCACGCGATCCGGCCCGTGTCCGCCGCCGACCTGCGCTGGGTCGCCGACCATCGCCAGTACGGCAACCGCACGCGCTTTCCCGTGCTGCCGTGGACGGTCGAGACCCGCGCCGGCACCTCCGCCCTGGGGCTACATACGACCGTGCTGCACACGTCCACCCAAAGCCGCCCGATGGACCTGCTCGCACTCGACACGCAGCTGCCGGAACTCGGGTGGACGCTGACCGTGACGACGGACATGAAGGAAGTCGTGCAGGCGCGCCAGCTGGCGCTGATCCTCGCCACCCTCGCCGTGGCGCTGCTGCTGCTGGGCGTGCAGTACTGGCGCCTGCGCGAAAAGCGCTTCATCGAGCAGCGGACCGCGCGCATCGAGCTGGAACGCCGCGTCGAAGAACGCACGCGCGACCTGGAAGAAGCGCACGCGTTCCGCAAGGCGATGGAAGACTCCCTGCTCGTGGGCATGCGCGCGCGCGACCCGGAAGGCAGGATCATCTACGTCAACCCGGCCCTGTGCGCGATGGTGGGCTACAGCGCGGAAGAACTGCTGGGCCGCCTGCCGCCCTACCCGTACTGGCATCCGGACGACCTGGAAAAACAGGCGCGGGAAAGCGACGACGCCCTGCAGGGCCGCGCCGCGCCGCACGGTTTCGAATCGCGCATCCGCCACAAGGATGGCCACGACGTGATCACGATGGTGTACACCGCGCCGCTCGTCGACGCGCAGGGCGTGCACCGGGGCTGGATGAGCTCCGTCGTCGACATCACCGCGCAGAAGCAGGCCGAGGCCCGCCAGCGCGACCAGGAAGTGCGGCTGCAGCGCAGCGCGCGCCTCGCCAGTGTCGGCGAAATGGCGTCGACGCTGGCGCACGAACTCAACCAGCCGTTGATGGCGTTGTCGAATTTCGCCGTCGCGGCGCGCGCGCTCGCCGCGCAGGGCCAGCCGGACATGCTGGCCGGCGCGCTCGACGAGATCGTCGAGCAGAGCAAGCGTGCCAGCGAGATCGTCAAGCGCGTGCGCGCCTTCATCAATCCGCAGCGGGCCCAGTACGAGGTCCTCGCCGTCGATGGCGTCATCACGCACGCGGCGGCCCTGCTGACGCCGGAACTGCGGCGCGACGGCGTCAATCTGCGCCTCGACCTGGACGACGGTGACGCGCGCGTGCGCGGCGACCGCGTGCTGCTCGAACAGGTGCTCGTCAACCTGATTCACAACGCAATGCATGCCATGCACGACCGGCCACGCGGGCACATCGACCTCGTCACGCGCAAGGTCGAGCAAGGCGTGCGCATCTTCGTCGCCGATGAAGGACCGGGCATCCCGCCGGAACAGCTGGAACAGGTGTTCGCGCCCTTCTTCACGACGCGGCCGGATGGTCTGGGCCTCGGACTGAACATCTGCCGCACGATCGTCGAGGCCCATGGCGGTTTCATGACCGTCGAGAATCATGCCGGCGGCGGCGCCGCCTTTTCCTTCACGCTTCCCACGGTGCCATGAAAGACATCCCATTGACCCTGTACGTCGTCGACGACGACGAAGCCCTGCGCCGGTCACTGCTCCTGCTGCTGTTTTCGCAGGGCCTGGCGGTGCAGGCGTTCGAATCCGGCGAGGCCTTCCTCGACGCCGTCGACATGGGCCAGCCGGGCTGCGTGATCCTCGACTTGCGGCTCGGTGGGATGAGCGGGCTGGCCGTGTTCGAGCGCCTGCGCGCCGCCCACAGTCCGCTGGTAACGATGTTCCTGTCCGGCCACGGCGACATTCCGACGGCGCTGGAAGCCGTGCGCCAGGGTGCGTGGGACTGGGTGGAGAAGCCGGACACGGGCCGCCTGCTCGACAAGCTGCCGACCGCCATCGCCGAGGCCCGCGCCCGCGCCCACGCGCTGCGATTGTGGGCGGAGCTGACGCCGCGCGAACGGGAAGTCGCGCGGCTCGTGGGGCTCGGTCAGCCGAACAAGGAGATCGCGCGGCTGCTCGTGCCGCCGTGCGGGCCGCGTTCGGTGGAGACGCATCGCGCGAATATCTTCAGCAAGCTGCAGTGCGCGAACGACAACGAACTCGGGCGGTGGCTGGCCGCCCATCCGTGGCTCGGCTAACGTTACGCGTGGGCTCGGGGAGCCCACCCTACGGCAATCGATACACGTAGGGTGGGCACCCCGTGCCCACGCGGAGGTTTGCGTTGTGTTGGCGTTGTGCTTAATCCTGCGAAATCAACGCGACGGGCGCGCGCATATCGAACTGCACCTTGCCGCCCGAAACGATGGCCGTCCTGCCCGTGTACCCGTCGCGCACCGTCTGGCCGTCCGTGAACACGCCGGCGACGGAGATCGGGACGGCGTGGTCCAGCGGCAGGCCGAGGGCGACGACGACGCGGTCGCTCACGCCGTTCTTGTCGTACGTGCGCTTGAACGTGTAGGGGATAGACGCGATCATCTGGTGCACGCCCGCGCCCACGGCCGGGTGCGCGTGGCGGAAGCGGATCAGCCGCGCCCAGTAGTCGCGCACCTCGGCCACGCCATACAGGCCCACGTTCGCATTGTTCTTCAACTGGTCCCAGTTCATGAAGGAACGCAGGTTGGCGTCGCCCACGGCGCCGTCGATCTTCAGCAAGCGCGCCGTCTCGTCGCCGTAGTAGACCTGGGCCTGGCCCGGCGTCAGCAACAGCTTGTTCGCCTCCTCGAACGGATGCGCGCGCATGGCGTCGAACGCGTGGGCGTCGTCGTGCGAGTCGAGGTAGTTCAGCACGGTGACGCCTTTCAACGGGCCGTTCAGCAGGCCCGAATATTTGGAGAACAACGCCTCGTAACCCTGGCCCGCGTCTTTCGGCAGGCTGAAGTTGATCATGCTGTCGAAGCCGTTGTCGTAATAATCGACCTTCGTGCCATCGTCATACGCGAACTGGCGGCCGTCCGAGATCGGATGGCCGAACGCCTCGGCCACCATGAAGAACGGCAGGTTGCCGATCTTCTCGATGCCCTGCTTGCCGGCCGGCGTGCGCTTCCAGTCCTCGTAGGCCTGGCTCGCCACCTTTTTCAGGTCCTTCCACACGCCGGGTTCCGTGTGCTTGACGGTGTCGCCGCGGAAGCCGTCGAAGCCGTACTTGCGCACCCAGTCGGCGTGCCATTTCATCAGGTAGTAGCGCGGTGCGCGCGGGTAGCCCGTGCGCTTGAAGAAGTCGTCCAGCTCCTTCACTTCGCGGTCGTAGCGCCCTTCCTTCTTCCATTTCGCGACGAGGAAAGGCGGCAGCGCGACGTTCGCGTTGCTGTCGGTGCGGATGTCCGGCAGGTTCTTCACGAGCGCGCAGTCGACCGTGCCCTTGACGTCCTTGAAGTTACAGACCGGCTCCGTCCGCACCCAGTCGGACGGCCACACGGTATCTTCCCGGGTGACCGGCCCCGTGTGGTTCATCACGACGTCGAGCAGCACGCGGATGCCGCGCGCGTGCGCCGCCTCGACCAGGTCGCGCACGTCCTTCGCGGTGCCGAGGTTGGCGTCGACCGCGGTGAAGTCGCGCGCCCAGTAGCCGTGGAAGCCGTAGCTCGCGCCCGTGCCTTCGTCGGTGGACGCGTGGATCTGTTCCACCGGCGGCGAGATCCACAGGGCGTCCACGCCCAGGTCCGTGAAATAGCCCTCCTTGATCTTCGCCGTCACGCCGGCCAGGTCGCCGCCCATGAAGCCGCGCGCGACGGCCGCGTCATCCTTGCGGCCGTAGACGTGGTCGTTCGACGGATCGACGTTGTTGAAGCGGTCGATCACGAGGAAGTAGACGGTCGCGTTATCCCAGGTGAACGGCTTGCCTTTGACCGGCGAGAGGTCCGGCGCGGCCTTGGCGGCGCCGATGGCAAGCATCAGGGAGGCGGCGAGAACGGAGAGTTTCATTCAGGCTCCTGTGGTGGTGGTGGAAAATCAGGTCACGACGCTCGGCTGTTCGCGCCCCAGGCGCGCCTTGAGTCCCGATACCTGTTCCGCGATGGCGATCAGCGGCGCCAGCGCTTCCTGGGTATCGAGGTCGTGGCGGGCCTGATCGGCTTCGTAGCGTTCCAGGTACAGGCGCACGGTCGCGCCCTCGGTGCCGGTGCCGGACAGGCGCAGCACGATGCGCGAACCATCCGTCATGATGATGCGCACGCCCTGGCGGGACGCAACCGAATTGTCGACCGGGTCGGTGTAGGTGAAATCGTCGGCCAGCTGGACGCGGTAGTCTGCGAACGTCCGGCCCGCGAGCGCGGGGAGTTCCGCGCGCAGCGCATCCATCATCGCGTTGGCGGCGCCGGCGTCCACGGCTTCGTAGTCGTGACGCGAATAGTAATTGCGGCCGAAGCGGGCCCAGTGGTCCTGCACGAT
This sequence comes from Massilia sp. P2_C2, assembly GCF_056404615.1. Classification (NCBI taxonomy): domain Bacteria; kingdom Pseudomonadati; phylum Pseudomonadota; class Betaproteobacteria; order Burkholderiales; family Oxalobacteraceae; genus Massilia; species Massilia sp. P2_C2. Next base: position 26,501 of record NZ_JBFUDR010000014.1, read on the forward strand.
CTCGTTCACGGACTTGCCGGTCGCGGCGATCAGGTTCAGCCAGAACAGCACGGCCCACACGCCATCCTTCTCGCGGATGTGCATCGAGCCGGTGCCGTAGCTCTCTTCGCCGCACAGGGTGGCGAGGCCCGCGTCGAGCAGGTTGCCGAAGTACTTCCAGCCGGTCGGGGTCTCGAAGCAGGAGACGCCCAGCGCGGCGGCGACGCGGTCGGCAGCCTGCGACGTCGGCATCGAACGCGCGATGCCCTTGATGCCGTCGCGGTAGCCCGGGGCCACGGTCGCGTTGGCGGCGATGATCGCGAGGCTGTCCGACGGCGACACCGGGAGCCTGCGGCCGACGATCATGTTGCGGTCGCCGTCGCCGTCCGACGCGGCGCCGAAATCGGGCGCGTCCGGGCCGTCCATCAGCGCGATCAGTTCGGCCGCATTGACGGGGTTCGGATCCGGGTGGTGGCCGCCGAAATCTTCCAGCGGCTCGGCGTTGATGACGGTGCCGGCGGGCGCACCCAGCATGCCTTCGATGATGGCCTTCGCATACGGACCGGAGACGGCGTACATGCCGTCGAAGCGCATCGTGAAGCCGCTCTGGAACATGGCGCGGATGGCGTCGAAGTCGAACAGGCCGGCCATCAGCTCGGCGTAGTCGGCGACGGAATCGATCACCTCCACTTCCATGCCTTCGATGCGGATGCTGCCCAGCTTATCCAGGTCGACCGGGGCGGCGTCGCTGATGCGGTACGAGCCCAGGGTCGTCGTGTGTTCGTAGATCGCGTCGGTGATTTTTTCCGGCGCCGGGCCGCCGTTGTCGATGTTGTACTTGATGCCGAAGTCGCCATCCGGGCCGCCGGGGTTATGGCTGGCGGAGAGGACGATGCCGCCGAGCGCGGCGCGCTTGCGGATCACGCAGCTGACGGCCGGCGTCGACAGGATGCCGCCGCGGCCCACGAGCACGCGGCCCACGCCGTGGGCGGCGGCCATGCGCAGGATCGTCTGGATGGCGTTGCGGTTGAAATAGCGACCGTCGCCGCCGAGCACCAGGGTGCGGCCCTGCACATCACCCAGCGCGCCCAGCGTCAGGAAGATGGCCTCGACGAAGTTTTCCAGGTAGCCGGGCTGCTGGAACTCCGTCACCTTCTTGCGCAGCCCGGACGTGCCGGGGCGTTGCCCGGCGAACGGGGTTGTCGCAATCGTCTGAATCGTCATATCGTGCTCCTGTCGGGGGTCTGTTATCAAACCCGTAAGGATACGACACTCGCACCGGGTATGGCGCCGCTTAATTCAACTTACCGGGCGGCCGCGCCGTTGCGGTCGGTGACGAACAGCGCGAGCACGGCCGCGATGACCATCGAGACGCCGCCCAGCACCAGCGTAAACACCGCGTGAACGGCTCCATCGAGATGTTGATCGAGGCATCCATCACCCACAGCACGACTACGGCCATCCAGATGGCGGCGGAATTCGACATCAGGAACAGGGCCGTCGCGGCCAGTACGGCGCCGAGGAAGAAGAACGGACGGCGGCGGCCCCAGGTCGGGTGCCAAGTGTTATCGCTAAGGTAACCGATCACCGGTTGCACGAGCAGGCCCGTGACGGGCGCGGCCAGCCACACGAGGGCCAGGTCGTCCATGGAGGTGGCGTGGCGAAGATCCGGCTCGTGTTCACGTTCTGCAGCGCGAAGCCGAACTGGATGCCAAAGAAGCCGAAGCTCATGTTCTACAGCTGCAGAAGGTCAGCCGCGGCTTGAGCGTATGAGTTTGCATTTCCATCTGTGTCCCCTAACGCGCCCGGACGTTTGCCAGGCTGCATCATGTAGCAAAGTAAATTGGATTTTCGGGGCGCCAACGGGGACAACCCCTAGATAAGACAAAAATGTAGTCAAACAACAGTAGGGTGGGCACCCCGTGCCCACGCTTAACGCCAACACGCCGCATACGTCCGCGTGGGCACGTGATTGATGCCCCCGCATCAATCACCCCACCCAACGGTATAAGAAACGTTTTACGATTTGCGGGGCTTCTTGTCGGCGAACTTGCGCTTGGCCGGCTTCTTCTCGGGCGGCTCCTCGCCGTCGCGCGTGATGCCCAGCTGCTGGCCCGCCACCCACACCTTCTTGAGGTGGTCGACCAGGTCCTGCGGCAGGTCGGCCGGCATGTCGAGCGTGCTGAAGTCGTCGTAGATCTCGATGCGGCCGATGTCGCGCGCGGCGATGCCGCCCTCGTTGGCGATCGCGCCCACGATATTGCCCGGCTTGACGCCGTGGAAGTGGCCCACCTCGATGCGGTACGTGGCCATGCCCGGCTCCGGCGGACGCATCACACGCTCCTTCTTGAAGCTCTCGCGGCCCGCGCGCACGGGACGCGCATCACGCTCGTCGCGCCAATCGCCGCGGGGCTCGCGTTGTTCACGGGGCTCCCGTGACTCGCGCTCGCGCTCGCGGAATTCCGGCTTCGGTTCACGGTCCGGCTTTTCCAGCAGCAGCGGTTCTTCGCCACGGTACAGCTTGGCCAGCGCGGCGGCGATGTCGATCGCGGGCACGTTCTGTTCGCGCTCGTAGTCTTCGATGAGGGAACGGAACACGTCCAGGCCGCCGGCGGCCAGCGTCTCGGCGATCTGGTCCTTGAATTTCGCGATGCGCACCTCGTTGACGGCCTTGATGGTCGGCAGCGTCAGGGGCGCCACCGGCTGGCGCGTGGCGCGCTCGATGGCCTTCAGCAGGCCCCGCTCGCGCGGGGTGATGAACAGGATCGCGTCGCCGCTGCGGCCCGCGCGGCCCGTGCGGCCGATGCGGTGCGTGTAGCTTTCCGGGTCGGACGGCACGTCGTAGTTGATCACGTGGCTGATGCGCTCGACGTCCAGGCCGCGCGCGGCCACGTCGGTGGCGACGAGGATGTCGATCTTGCCGTTCTTGAGCTGCTCGATCGTGCGCTCGCGCTGTTGCTGGGCCATGTCGCCGTTGATGGCGGCGGCCGCGAAGCCGCGCGCCTGCAGTTTCGCCGCCAGTTCCTCGGTGCCGAGCTTCGTGCGCGCGAAGACGATCATGCCGTCGAACGGCTCCGCTTCCAGGATGCGGGTCAGTGCATCGAGCTTCTGCAGGCCCGCGACGAGCCAGTAGCGCTGGGTGATGTTGGTGGCCGTCGTCGTCTTGGCCGCGACCGTCACCTCGCTCGGCTCGTTCAGGTAGGTCTTGGCGATGCGCTTGATCTGCTGCGGCATCGTGGCCGAGAACAGCGCCGTCTGGCGCCCTTCAGGCGTCTCCTGCAGGATGCGTTCGACGTCGTCGATGAAGCCCATGCGCAGCATCTCGTCGGCCTCGTCCAGCACGAGGGTCTTCAGGTGCGAGATGTCGAGCGAACCCTTGTCGAGGTGGTCGATGACGCGGCCCGGCGTGCCGACCACGACCTGCACCCCGCGGCGCAGCGCGGACAGTTGCGGGCCGTAGCTCTGGCCGCCGTAGATCGGCAGCACGTGGAAATTCTTCAGGTGCGCGGCATAGCTCTGGAAGGCTTCCGCGACCTGGATCGCCAGCTCGCGCGTGGGCGCGAGCACGAGGGCCTGCACGGCCGGATTCTTCACGTCGATGCGCGCCAGCACGGGCAGCGCGAACGCGGCAGTCTTGCCGGTACCCGTCTGCGCCTGCCCCAGCACGTCGCGTCCCTCCATCAGGAGAGGAATGGTGGCCGCCTGGATCGGCGACGGCGTCTCGTAGCCGACCTCCTTCAATGCCTTGAGGATGGGTGCGGGGATATCGAGATCGGCGAACGTCTGGAGCTGTGTGTCTTGCATGGAGAGAATATTTAAAAATCGTAAGCAAACCTCCAGTTTACTCCTTCGGACGCCAGGCTTCACGATTATTTGTCCGCGTGGGCGCACAATGCATCCAAAATGCACGTAGGGTGGGCGGCCTCCGCCCACGCGGACGGTTGCATGACGCAGGCGTCCGCGTGGGCACGTGGTGCCCACCCTACCGAACCGGAATCGGGTTACAGCTTGTAGTTAAAGCCGAACAGCATCTGGCGGCCGTACTTCGTGTAGCCGCGTGGACGGTCCGTCGAACCCGAGTAGGTCTGGAATGCCGTATCCGTCAGGTTGTTCACCTGGAACAACACGGACAGGCCCTTGACCGACGCGAAGTCGTAGCCGAGCTGCAGGTCGACGACGCGGTCCGGCTTCGTGAACGTCAGTTCGGTCGCGCCGCCGATGCCGCCGATCTCGGCCACATAGTCGCTGCGGTAGCGCTGGGCGATACGGGCCGAGAAGCCGTTGTTCTCGTAGTACGCCGTCACGTTGAAGACGCGCTTCGACAGGCCCGGCAGCGGGATGCTCATGTCGCCGAAGCTCTGGTTCTTGATCGAGATCTCGCTCGTCGTGAACGCCGCGTTGGCCGTGATGCCAAAGCCGGAGAGGACCGGGGTGAACATATCCGGCGGTACCGAAGCGGCCAGTTCCAGGCCTTGCAGCTTGCCGCCACGGTGACGATTGCCGCCGCCGACAGCCAACCGGGCATCACGAACAACGTCTACCGCGACGGCAGGCTGGCCGCATCGGGCCTGCGGTCCGGCGCGTGGACGGACCGCAGCGGCGACACCCCGGCATCCTGTTACGCCGTCGAAGCGCAGACCACATCGTCGGGCAACCGCAGCCACCACAGCGTGCCGCGCTGCGCGGATGCCGGCGTGGCGATCGCCGCGACGGATCCGCGCATGCACGCCAGCGTGGCGCTCGCGCCCGCGAACGCGCGCTTCGCCGAACCGCACCTGGCGAACTGGGGACAGCCTTCCGACCGCTTCACGGTGCGCGACGTGCGCGTGCCGGCGGCCGGCGACTACGCCGTGCAGGTCCGCTACCACAATGGCGCCAACCAGGTGAACCTGGGCATCAGCGGTGGCGTAAAATGGCTGGCGCTCAAGGATGCGTCGGGCCGCATCGTCGCCGAGGGTGTCGTGCAGCTGCCGCATGCGCGCATCGACAAGGCGAACACCCCGACCGTGTATTCGACCCCACTGGCCGCGCGCCTGAAGGCGAACGTGGCGTACCGGATCGAGATGAGCGATTTCTACAACATGAGCTATTTGAGCAGCAACGCCAGCTTCAGCGCCGCGGGCGGCGTCGACGGACCGTCGAACCGCTTCGACATCTACGGCGTGCGGCTGCTGCGTATCAACGGAACGACACCATGAAACGATTCGCAATCGCCGCATCGCTGGCGGCCGGGCTGCTGGCCCAGGCGCACGCGGGCGCGACCACCGTGCGCGTGCACTACGCGGCCGGCARGGAGGGCATCCAGATCCGGGCCGACAAGGGCGCCGCCGGCTGGTCGCAGGGCGTGCCCGCCACGCCCGAGGGCGGCCCGGTGAACGTGTGGACGTTCACGTGGCCGGACGCGCTGGGCGACATCCAGATGAAGCCCGCGCTGGGCGCGGACAAGGTGTCGATCGGCGGCGTGTACCGGCTGCCGGCCGGTGCGACCGTCGACATCTACCCGTTCTTCGGCGCGCCGTTCGGCAAGGTGACGGTCGTGCCGGACTTCGCGTCGCCGCAGCTGAACAACAAGCGCGCGCTGCGCATCTATCTCCCGCCCAGCTACCAGGAAAACGCCGCCAAGCGCTACCCGGTGCTGTACATGCACGACGGCCAGAACCTGTTCGATGCGAAGACGGCCTCGTACGGCGTCGAATGGGGCGTGGACGAGACGGTCAACCGCCTCGTCGCGACCGGCGTGATGGACGAGGTGATCGTCGTCGGCATCGACAACACGCCCGACCGCATCCCCGAATACACGCCCTGCTGCGATCCGAAATACGGCGGCGGCAAGTTGAGCGCCTACGACGCGTTCATCGTGGAGACGGTGAAGCCGTACGTCGACCGCACCTGGCGCACCCTGCCCGGCAAGGCCACGACGGCGATCATGGGCTCGTCGCTGGGCGGCATCGCGTCGGTGCTGATCGCGCAGCGCCACCCGGACATCTTTTCGAAGGCGGGCGGCGTTTCCAGTTCGTTCTGGTGGAACAACGGCGCGCTGCTCGCGAAGGTGGCGGACCACGTGCCCGTCAAGTTCTACCTCGACGCCGGCACCCGCGACGACGGCCTGGACGACACGACGAAGATGCGCGACGCCATGCTGGCCAAAGGCTACCGCGAAACGGACGACCTGATGTTCTACAAGGCCGAGGGCGCGCGCCACAACGAGGCGTCGTGGGGCGCGCGCGTGGACAAGCCGCTTACCTGGTTCTTTCCGTGGGGGGCGACGCGGCAGTGATCCGGGGCGGCATGCTGGCCCGATCGTTCGCCTGCGTGGCTGATCCTTGCTGCCAATGTGTTCATGTGTTTTCCGAGGTCAGTCTGCGCCGCCGACCGGGCCGTAGACATCACCGCCATCGTCCAATTCTTCGTCATCTGGCGCACCAGATCTACCTTGATCGTGACGCCAGTTCGGGTTCATCTGCTTACCACGATTGCCTTGCGCTTTGTCATACGCCTCATTCGTGCCTTTCGACCCGAGGTTCGCATTCAGCGTGTTCGACTTGTTGTTAGCAGCGTCTCGTTCGTCCAAAAGCTCAGTAATGTCCACTGTTTTTATCCTTGCCAGCTACCGGCTGGCTGTCGGGCGCACGCGGCGCTTTTCCTATTTCCTGCCGCTGGAAGGTTGGATTCCACTTGCAAGTAGCTTGCAAGCAGCTTCGATGTCAGAGTCCTTGAGCCACAAGGCAATCTGCTCGCCCTGAACAAACACTTGAATGTGATAGTTCTTCTTCAAGGCTTCATGGCACGCGAGCGTGATCCCGGTATTCATGGGCATACACGTGAAAAGAGTGCCCCAGCAATGCTCGGTGGCTCCTGAAGGATTCGCATAAAGAAATACTGCGGCAACAAGCCCCTGTCGCCTCTGTTCGTGCAGCCAAGTGCCAGCGGCATCTTTGTCATCTGGTTGATAGAGTTGTACAGGCAGTGCCGTCAGCATCGTATTTTTCCCTCCTTTTTGGCTTCAGCCAACACGGCCTTGTTTTCCTTACTCAAGAATGGCCCGTAATCGCGCAAGTGCATCCTCGACCACGAAATCAGGTGCTGCTTCGATTTTCTTAGCTCCGCGGGCGGCCAGGTCCATCGTACGGATCATATTCACCAGCGCGACACCCTGAGTCTCGGTGCCCGATCCGCTTAGCGGCACTGCGAAGCCCGCATAACGGGCGAAATCGCCGCCTTGGGTAATTGGGGCCACCAACGCCACCCCCATGAGATTAAACGCGGCCGGCGAGAGTACAAGAGCGGGACGAAAGTCGCCTTGCTGTTCCCGCCCAACAGTTGGGTTGAGATTCACGCGAACGATATCCCCACGGTTGAACGTGGTACGCCTCACCATACTTCTTGGCCTACTGGTTTGCTACCTTCCCACCCCGCCGCGTCTGCAGGAGGCGCCGCCTTCAGATCACATTGCGCCATCAGGTCGGCGAGCGAGTAGGCTTTGCGAGCCGGCCGCAATACCAGCCCYTCCGGTTGCATGTCAGCGCTCAGTTTGTCGCCAAGCGCAACGCCTAGTTGACTCAGCAAAGTAGACGGCAGTCGGACAGCGGCACTATTGCCCCATTTTTGAATCGAGAGTTCCATAGCTACACCTCCAATGTAGATACATTGTATTACCCGAAGGTTGTTCAGACAAGCGAATTCTACAATGTAGATACGACTTCCAGCACCGTTCGGAACATCTCCTCAGCCGCGGCGCATCGTGCGCAGGCGCCGCACCACCCTCGTGTTCGACAACAGCCCTACCCGACATCCAGGCTGTACAAATTACTGCCCGCATCGTCCGGCAGCAGGTGAACGAATCGCTCGAACCGCATGCCCATCTTGCGCAGCAGCCCGTTCGAGGCGATGTTATTGGGCGACGTGATGGCCAGCACGCGCTTGATGCCCAGCACGGGCGCGAGGCGCAGCACGGCCATGCCGGCCTCGTAGGCATATCCGTTGCCGCAGTAGCGCTGCAGGTAGGCATAGCCGATGTCGACGCCGTCCAGCGTCTCGCGCTTGATGAGGCCGCACATGCCGACCGGCACGCCCAGGTCCTTCAGTTCGACGACATAGAGCGAGTGGCCGCGCATCTCCTGCATGGCGATCGGCCCTTCGATCAGCGCCCGGATGGCATCGTCGCGGGTGCGGATGCCGCGGTCGCCGATGTGTTCGAGAAAGCCGGGATCGTTGACGAGCGCCAGGTAGAAATCGGCATCGCCGGGGACGACCGTGCGCAGGCGCAGGCGCGGCGTCGCGAGGATGTCCACGACCTTCAGTCTTCGTCCGGCAGGGGCCAGCGCGCCGGATCCTCGAGCAGCTTGTACATCACATAGGCGTCGACGTAGCCGAGCCGGCGGTGGCGATAGGCCTTGGGCAGCGTGCCGACGATGGAAAAGCCGAGCCGCTTCCACAAATGGATCGCGGGATTGTTGGTACTGACGACGAAGTTGAACTGCATGGCCAGGTAGCCCTGGCGCCGCGCCTCGCCGATGCTGTGCTCGCCGAGCAGGTGGCCAACGCCCACGCCCTGCGCGTTCGGACTCACCATGTACGATGCATTCGCCACATGCGCGCCGCGTCCCACATGATTGGGCTGCAGCTTGTACATCCCGAGGATGCGCTCCTCGCAGCGCACGGCGACATAGGTCGACGCTGCCGGCGCGAACCAGTAGTCGTAGGTTTCCTCGCGACTGATGCCGGCATCCTGGGCATAGGTCTCGCCCTCGGCCGCATGGGCCTGGAAGATGGTCCACATAGCATTGAAATCAGTCTCAGTAGCTGGGCGAATCTGGATGTCTTTCACTGCGTGACCTGCCGGGTGATGTATGTATCGAAAGCGCAAGATTTTACCTTGGCTTTCGGCCGCACGGCTGCCGTTCCGGTGACTGGGCGTAGAAAATTTCTGTTCAATGAAAGCAGGAAAAGTTTCGTGCCACGCGTCACTGGCGGGCATGCCTGCCTAGCGCCGCTCCAGCCGGAAATCCACCTTCTCCGGCCGTCCCGGCAGGCGCAGGGTTGCGCGCGCGGGCGGCGCCTCGCTGACGACTTCCCCGCCGCGCAGCACGAGCCGGCGCGCCGCGCGCAGGCGGATCGCCTCGACGGGGTCGGCGGCGTCGAGCCAGACGAGGTCGGCACGGCAGCCCGGCGCGATGCCATAACCCTGCAGCCCGAGGATGCGGGCGGGCGTTTCCGTGATGGCCTCGAAGCATTGCCGCATGGCGGCCTGGCCCGTCATCTGCGCGACGTGCAGCCCCATGTGTGCCACTTCCAGCATGTCGCCGGAGCCGAGGCCGTACCACGGGTCCATCACGCAATCGTGCCCGAACGCCACCGGCACGCCGGCCGCCAGCAGTTCCGGTACGCGGGTCATGCCGCGCCGCTTCGGATACGTGTCGTGGCGGCCCTGCAGGGTGATGTTGATCAGGGGATTCGCGATGGCGGCCACGCCCGATTCCGCCATCAGCGGCAGCAGCTTGCTCACATAGTAATTGTCCATCGAATGCATCGAGGTCAGGTGCGAGCCTGCGACACGGCCCTGCAAGCCCAGGCGCAAGGTCTCGGCGGCAAGCGTCTCGATGTGGCGCGACAACGGGTCGTCGCTTTCGTCGCAATGCATGTCGACCATCAGGCCCTGCTCCGCCGCGTATTCGCACAGGATGCGCACGGACTCGGCACCGTCCGCCATCGTGCGCTCGAAATGCGGGATGCCGCCGACGACGTCCACGCCCATGCGGATCGCGCGCTTGAGGTTGTCCAGCGCCGTCCTGCTGCGCAACAGGCCATCCTGCGGGAACGCGACCAGTTGCAGGTCGAGGTAAGGCGCGACGCGGCGCTTGACGTCGAGCAATGCCTCCACCGCCAGCAGGCGGTCGTCGCACACGTCCACGTGGCTGCGGATCGCCAGCAGCCCGCGCCCCACGGCCCAGTCGCAATACTGCAGGGCGCGTTCGACGAGCGCGTCCTGCGCCAGTTGCGGCTTCAGCTCGCCCCACAGCGCGATACCTTCGAGCAAGGTGCCGGACGCGTTCACGCGCGGCAAACCATAACTGAGCGTGGCATCCATGTGGAAATGGGCGTCGACGAAAGGCGGTATGACGAGGTCGCCGCCCACGTCGATCTCGCGGCTGCCGCGTTGCGTCAAGACGGGTTCCACGGCCGCGATGCAGCCACCCTCGATGGCGATGTCGACCCGGCGGCCGTCGGCCAGGGTGGCGTTGCGGAGGATGAGATCCATGCGTTGGCTCCTGTTGCGTTCCGATCACATCAGATTACCACGATGATCATCTTGTCAATGATAAATATCAAACCACAATGCTGCACCGCAAGATTTCCTTATAAAAACAACATAGAATTTACTTTTCATCCCGCATGAACACCTTTACACTAATCTTATTGCAGTGCGTCATAAACCATACGGTCATAAACCTGAAAGACAAGGAACTCAGATGACTTCACTTTCCGAACAGTTGTCCGCCGTCCGCAAGTCCCAATGGGAAGCCCAGCTCGATGTGTTCCGCGCCTTGAGCAAACGCGCACTGGACAGTGCCGAACAACTGATTGCACTTAATATGAAGACGTCCCGTGCGTCGGTGGAACAAGCGACGGGCACTTTCAAGCAATTACTCGAAGTTACGAATCCGCGCGACCTGGTCGCCATCGGTTCAACGGCCCAGGGCCAGTGGCAGCAATTCTTTTCCTACGGCCGTGAACTGCTGGGCATTGCCACCGGCACCCACGAACGCACCTGGACCACGGACCCGGCCTCCGCGCTGAATCCGCYACAACTGGTGCCCGCCGCGACGGCGAACGTGCCGACGTCCGTGCCGCTGCTGATGGAACAGGCGGCCATCGCGACGGCCGATGCCACCACGGTGGGCAGCGAGATCGCCCGCGCCGCCGTCGATACCGGCAGCGCACTGGCCGAGGCCGCGCTGGATGCGGGCCAGCAGGCCGTGGCCCGCGCCGGGGAAGCCGCTCAGGCCGAACCGCCGGCACCGGCTGCCGCGCCGGCTCCCGCGCCGGCCGAACCGGTCGCTGCCTCGGCGGAACCGCTGGCCGCCGCGGAGCCGCCGGCACCGACGCCCGATCCGGTGGACACGGCCATTGCCGACGACGTGCCGCCGGCCAAGGCCAAGCCGGTGGCCAAGGCCCTGAACAAGGCCGCACCGAAGCCGCCCGCCGCCGAGCATCCGATCGCATCGACCGTGCCGCTGGAAGCCGGCCCGCAGGTCGACCTGCCGATCGTCGCGCCGGCCGAGGGAGCGCAGCCGCTGCGCGTGGTGACGCAGGGTGGCAAATCCGCCCGCAACCCGCGCAAGAAATAACGCGCATCGAATGAACGTCACGCGTGGGCACCCTGTGCCCACGCGTGACGTCCGCGTCATGTTGGCATCCGCAGCACGAATTCGGCAAAAATAGTAAATTAGCGGGCTTCGGCCCGCTTTTTCTTTTTTCGCTCAACAACAAGAACAGGATCTCCCATGGGTTTGGCAAGGCTGATCGGCGGCTTCGTACGCCGGCACTGGCGTTCCTATGCGTCGTCGGCGGTGATGCTGTTCGGCGTGGCCCTGTGCACGGTGCTCGTGCCGCGCAAGGTTGGCGCCATGATCGACGGCCTGGCCGCGCACCGCCTCGCCGGGCATGATCTCGTCATCCAGCTCTTCCAGTTGCTCGGGCTCGGCCTCGCGATCTACGTGCTGCGCGTCGCTTGGCGCCTGCGCCTGTATTCCGCGTCGTACCGGCTCGGCGTGGAGCTGAGAACGAAGCTGTACGAGCGGCTGGCGGCGCAGGGGCCGGCATTCTTCCAGCGCCAGCGCACGGGCGACCTGATGGCACTGGCCACCAACGACATCGACGCCATCGAGCAGGCGGCCGGCGAGGCGCTGCTGGCCGGCTTCGACGGCACCCTCACGCTCGTCATGGTGCTGGGCATCATGTTCCTCGGCGTCGACTGGCGCCTGACCCTGATCGCCCTGCTGCCGTTTCCGCTGATGGCGCTCGCGTTCTGGCGCATCTCGGGCCACATCCACACGGCGTCCACGGATTCGCTGAAGCGCTTCTCCGCGCTCAACGACCACGTGCAGGAAACGCTGTCCGGCGTGCGCACCCTGCGCGCGCTCGGCCTGGAACAGCGCAGCGCCAACCAGTTCGCGCAACTGGCCGCGCGCGCCGCCGACGCCAGCCTCTCGGCCCAGAAATGGGAAGCCGCATACGAGCCGGCCGTCGGCCTCACGCTGACTGCGGCCACCGGGCTCACGCTGGGCCTCGGCGGCTATCTCGTGTGGCAGGGCCAGATCACGATCGGCAGCCTGACGAGTTTCTCCATGTACCTGGGCCAGCTGATCTGGCCGATGTTCGCGGCCGGCTGGGTGCTGTCGCTGATCGAGCGCGGACGCGCCGCGCTGGCGCGCCTGCAGCCGCTGCTCGATGCGCCATTGACCGTCGACGACCACGGCACGCTGCAGGAACTGGGGCGCGGCCCGCTCGTGCTGGACCACGTCCGCTTCACCTATGGCGGCGACGCGCGTCCCGCGCTGGACGACGTCTCGCTGCGCCTGGCGCCGGGCCGGACGCTGGGTCTCGTCGGCGCCACCGGCGCGGGCAAGTCCACGCTGCTGCGCGTGCTGCTGCGCCAGGCCACGCCGCAGCACGGCCGCGTCTCGTGGGGCGGGCACGCGCTGGACGAATACACGCTCGCCACGCTGCGCGCCCACGTCAGCTGGGTGCCGCAGGAATCGTTCCTGTTCTCGGCGTCGATCGCGGAAAACATCGCCCTCGGGAACCCGGGCGCGTCGCGCGCCGAGATCGAGCAGGCGGCGCGCATGGCGGCGATCCACGACGACATCCTGCGCTTCCCGGACGGCTACGACACGCCCGTCGGCGAAAAAGGCATCACCCTGTCGGGCGGACAGCGCCAGCGCGTGGCGATCGCGCGCGCACTGCTGGCCGAGAGCGCCCTGCTGCTGCTCGACGACGCGCTGTCGGCCGTCGACACGGGCACGGAAACGAACATCCTCGACCACCTGGACGACGTGCGCCGCGCACGTCCGGAACTGTCGGCCATCATCGCCAGCCACCGCCTGTCGGCCGTCGTGAAGGCCGACCTGATCGTCGTGCTGCGCGAAGGCCGCATCGTCGAACGCGGCACGCACGACGAACTGCTCGCCCTGGACGGCTGGTACGCCAGCCAGTGGCGCTACCAGCAACTGGAGGCCAGCCTCGATGCCATCTGAAACCGTGAAGAGTGTCACCTCGGCGCAGGCGCGCCAGGCAGCCGGCCTGCTGCGCCGCGCCGCGCATCCGGACCGCAACCACCTCGTCTGGGCAACCCTGTGGCTCATCCTCGCGGCCGCCCTGGAAGTGCTGGGGCCCCTGCTCGGCAAGAAGCTGATCGACGACCACCTGCTGCCGCACCACCTCGACTGGCCGCGCATGGCCTGGCTGCTGGCCGGCGTGCTCCTCACGGGATGGGCCGCGTCGTGGCTGCGCTTCCTGCAGCTGGTCCGATTGTCCGGTATGGCTATGCGCGCCGTGCAGCGCCTGCGCGAATGGGTTTACGGCCACGTGCTGCGCCTGCCCATGGCCTTCTTCGACCGCGCGATCACGGGCCAGCTCGTGAGCCGCGTCACCAACGACACCGAGGCCGTCAAGACGCTGTACATCCAGGTGCTGTTCGTGATCCTCGATTCCAGCATCGTCCTGGTCGGCACATCGATCGCGATGGCCTGGCTGGACTGGCGCCTGATGGTGATCGTGCTGGCGCTCGTGCCGGCCGTGCTGGGCATCGTGTGGCTGTACCAGCGCCTGTCCGCCCCCGCCGTCACGCGCGCGCGGGCGCTGCGCAGCGACATCAACGGCCAGATGGCGGAATCCATCGGCGGCATGAGCGTGCTGCAGGCAAACAACGCGCAGCACCGCTTCGGCCAGCGCTTCGCCCACACCAACGATCAGCACTACACGGCGCGCGTGGCCGAGCTGCGCGCCAACGCCTTCCTGCTGCGGCCCGCGCTCGACTTCCTCAACGTGGTCCTGCTGGCCGTCGTCATCTTCAGCTTCGGGCAGCGCAGCATGAACGCGGTCGAGGTCGGGGTGCTGTACGCGTTCATCAGCTATATCGCGCGGGTCGTCGAACCGCTCATCCAGATCACGATGCAGTTCTCCGGCCTGCAGCAGGCCGTCGTCGCGACGGCGCGCGTGGCCACGCTGCTGGACGAAGCCGGCGCGCCGGAGCATGCGACGAACCGCGCGGCGAATCCCGGCTCACCTCCGCGGCGGCCGGTCGCCATCGACGTCCCGGCCGTGCGCGTGCGCGGCCTCTCCTTCGGCTACGTGCAAGGCCAGACGGTGCTGCACGACCTGTCGCTCGACATCCCGCAGGGCGCCTTCTTCGGCATCGTCGGCCACACGGGCAGCGGCAAGTCCACGCTGCTGTCGCTGCTGCTGCGCTACTACCCATTCGAGCAGGGCACGATTGCCCTGTTCGGCGAACCGCTGGCGGCCATCGGCAACGAGCGCTTCCGCGCGGAAGTCGGCCTTGTGCCGCAGGATCCCTTCCTGCTCGCGGCATCGGCGCGCGAGAACATCGACATGGGCCGCGGCCTGCCGCAGGACGCCATCGAGGCCGCCGCGCGCGCGGCGCACGCGCACGACTTCATCATGCGGCTGGAAGATGGCTACGACACGCCGCTGGGCGAAGGCGGCTCGCGGCTGTCGTCCGGCCAGAAGCAGCTGATCGCCATCGCGCGCGCCCTCTCCGGCCGGCCGCGCATCCTGCTGCTGGACGAAGCCACGTCGCGCATCGACAGCCAGACGGAGCAGATCGTGCAGCAGGCGCTCGACGAATTGCGCGGCCAGGTCACGATCGTCGCCATCGCGCACCGTCTGTCGACGATCCGCGACGCCGACCGCATCGTCGTGCTGAACCACGGCCGCATCAGCGAAGCCGGCAGCCACGATGAGCTGATGCGCATCGAAGGCGGCCTGTACCAGCGGCTTTATTTACTACAGCAGCTGAGCGTCTGATGTAGGGTGGGCACCCCGTGCCCACGCGTAACGCCGACAAACCGCATGCTTCACGCGTGGGCACAGTGCGTGAT
>NZ_JBFUDR010000015.1:0-40516 GCF_056404615.1 Massilia sp. P2_C2
GATAAGCTGCGGCGCAGCTTCCAAGCCGGTTGGCGCACGCCCGGCCGGCGGAATATGTGTCAGGGCGTCGCCCAGGGGCGGGGCGGAAGGACGTCAGCCGGCGCCCGTGCTGCGCTCCCAATACCCCGGCGCGTTGTACACGGCCTTTAGGTGATCGATGAAGTGCCGGATCTTGGCCGGCAGGTAGCGCTGCTGCGGGTACACGGCCTGGATGGGGTAATTCCCGACCGCGAAGTCGTCCAGTACCGTCACGAGTTCCCCGCGCTTCAGCTCGGCCTGGATCTCCCAGGTGGAGCGCCAGCCGATGCCGAGTCCCTGCCTGACCCAGTCGAACAGCAGCTCGCCGTCGTTGCAGGCGAGGTCGCCGTCCACGCGCACGGCGAACAGCCTGCCGTCGCGCTGGAACGTCCAGCCGCGCTGCTGGCCGCCCTGCAGGTTGAATGCCAGGCAGTTGTGGCGGGCCAGGTCTTCCGGCGTGCGCGGCACGCCGTTGCGCTCGAAGTAGTCCGGCGTGCCGCACACGACGCGCCGATTCGGGAACAGGGGGATCGCCACATAGTTCGGGTCCGTCACCTCGCCGATGCGGATCGCCATGTCATAGCCCTCGCGCACGAGGTCGACCACGCTGTCCGTGAAGTTGAACGACATCTTGAGTTCCGTGTGGATGGCGCGGAAGGCGGGAGCATGGGGCGCGACGTGAGTGCGGCCGAATGCCGCCGGGGCGGACACCACCAGGTGGCCGCGCACCGTGCTGCGGCCCTCGCTGATGCTGTTTTCCGTGATGTCGAAGTCGCGCAGCAGCTGTCGGCACGGTTCGATGAATTGTTCGCCCAGCGCCGTCAGGGTGAGGCCGCGCGTGGAACGGTGCATCAGGCGCACGCCGAGGCGTTGTTCGAGGGCGTCCAGGCGGCGCCCCATGACGACGGGCGTCACGCCCTCCGTCAGCGCGGCACCCGCGAAACTGCCTTTTTCCGTGATGAGTACGAAGCTGCGTATTTCCGTATAGCGATCCATATCCGTTGTCCGATTCAATACTTAAAGTATCGACAGAGCCGATGGTAGCAGCAATTCAACTTGCGGTGGGTTATCGATATGCTGGGTCATCGTCCAAAACCAACCAAAGACACGGAGGAGAGCATGGCCCGAATGAGAGCGATCGACGCTGCGGCGGAAGTGTTGCGCAAGGAAGGGGTGAGCACGGTGTTCGGCGTCCCCGGCGCCGCAATCAACCCGTTTTACTCGGCAATGAAGAAGAACGGCGGCTTCGAGCACGTGCTCGCCCGCCACGTCGAGGGCGCCTCGCACATGGCCGAGGGCTATACCCGCGCCAAGGCCGGCAACATCGGCGTCTGCATCGGGACGTCGGGCCCGGCGGGCACCGACATGATCACGGGCCTGTACTCGGCATGGGCCGATTCGATACCTATCCTATGCATTACGGGCCAGGCACCCCGCGCCCGCCTGTACAAGGAAGACTTCCAGGCCGTCGACATCGAGGCTATCGCCAAGCCGGTCACCAAGTGGGCCGTCACCGTGCGCGAGCCGGACCTGCTGCCGCGCGTCGTCCAGCAGGCGTTCCACCTGATGCGCTCCGGCCGTCCGGGCCCGGTGCTGATCGACCTGCCGTTCGACGTGCAGGTGGCCGAGATCGAATTCGACGTCGACACCTACGAGCCGCTGCCGGTGTATAAACCCGCCGCGACCCGTGCCCAGGCCGAGAAGGCGCTGGCCATGCTGAACGCGGCCGAGCGTCCGCTGATCGTCTGCGGCGGCGGCGTGATCAACGCCGACGCGGCCGCCCGCCTGCAGGAATTCGCCGAGATCGTCGGCGTGCCCGTGATCCCGACGCTGATGGGCTGGGGTGCGATCCCCGACGACCACCCGCTGATGGCCGGCATGGTCGGCCTGCAGACGTCGCACCGCTACGGCAACGCGACGATGCTCGAATCCGACTTCGTGATCGGCATCGGCAACCGCTGGGCGAACCGCCACACGGGCTCCGTCGACGTCTACAAGAAGGGCCGCAAGTTCGTCCACATCGACATCGAACCCACGCAGATCGGCCGCGTGTTCGGCCCGGACTACGGCATCGTCTCCGACGCCGGCGCCGCGCTGGACTTGCTGATCGACGTGGCCCGGGGCATGGCTTCCATCGGCGGCCTGCCGGATCGCAGTGCCTGGATGGCGCAATGCCAGGAGCGCAAGCGCACCCTGCTGCGCAAGACACACTTCGACATCACGCCGATCAAGCCGCAGCGCGTGTACGAGGAAATGAACCGCGCCTTCGGCAAGGACACGACGTACGTCAGCACGATCGGCCTGTCGCAGATTGCCGCCGCCCAGTTCCTGCACGTGTACAAGCCGCGCAACTGGATAAACTGCGGCCAGGTCGGCCCGCTGGGCTGGACCGTGCCGGCGGCCCTGGGTGTCGTCGCCTCGGGCGCCAAGACCGACGTCGTGGCCATTTCCGGTGACTACGACTTCCAGTTCATGATCGAGGAGCTGGCCGTCGGCGCGCAATTCAAGCTGCCCTACCTGCACGTCGTCGTGAACAATGCCTACCTGGGACTGATCCGCCAGGCGCAGCGCGGCTTCGACATGGATTTCTGCGTCCAGCTGGCGTTCGAGAACATCAATGCGCCGGACCTTGGCGCCTACGGTGTCGACCACGTGGCCGTCGCCGAAGGCCTGGGCTGCAAGGCGATCCGCGTGCGCCACGTCGATGACATCCAGCCCGCGTTTCTTGACGCCCGCAAGCTGATGGCCGAGCACCGCGTGCCGGTGATCGTCGAGATCATCCTGGAACGCGTGACGAACATCTCGATGGGCACGGAAATCGACGCCGTCAACGAGTTCGAGGCGCTGGCCGACCATCCGGGCGATGCGCCCACCGCCATCCGCGCCTGATCGCACCACAGCAACAAAGGAGATAACCATGCCAAGATTCGCAGCCAACCTGACGATGCTGTTCAACGAATTGCCGTTCCTCGACCGCTTCGAGGCCGCGGCCGACGCAGGATTCAAGGGCGTCGAATACCTGTTCCCGTACGGCTTCGAGAAGGAAGCGCTGGCGGAACGCCTGCAGCAGTTCGGCCTCACGCAGGTCCTGCACAACCTGCCGGCCGGCGACTGGGAGAAGGGCGAGCGGGGCATCGCCGTGCTGCCGGGCCGCGAGGCCGAGTTCCGCGAGGGCGTCGCCCGCGCCATCGACTATGCAAAGGCGCTGAACTGCCGCCAGGTCAACTGCCTCGTCGGCATCGCCCCGGCGGGCATCGATGCAGGTACCCTGCGCCGCACCGTCGTCGACAACCTGCGCTACGCAGCCACGCAGCTGAAGCAGGCCGGCATCCGCCTGCTGATCGAACCGATCAACACGTACGACATCCCTGGCTTCTACCTGAACACGGCTAACCAAGCGCTGGACCTGATCGAGGCGGTCGGCGCGGACAACGTGTACGTCCAGTACGACGTCTACCATGCCCAGCGCACGGAAGGCGAGCTGGCGAAGACGGTCGAGCGCAACCTGGCGCGCATCGCGCACATCCAGGTCGCGGACAACCCGGGCCGCAACGAGCCGGGCACGGGCGAAATCAATTACCCGTTCCTGTTCAAGCACCTGGACCGCATCGGCTACGACGGCTGGATCGGCTGCGAATACAAGCCGGCCGCCGACACCCGCGCGGGCCTGGACTGGATCGCCGCATTGAGCCCGACATTGGCTGGTTAATCAAAACACAAAAGGAGAGACATCATGGCAAACATCGGATTCATCGGCCTGGGCATCATGGGTGCCCCGATGGCGGGTCACCTCATCAACGACGGCCATACGCTGTTCACGAACACCGTCGGCCCGACCCCGTCGGTCCTCGTCGAAGCGGGCGCCCGCGTGTGCCTGAACGGCGCCGAAGTGGCGTCGCAGGCGGACATCGTCTTCATCATGGTCCCCGACACCCCGCAGGTGGACGAGGTCCTGTTCGGCAAGGATGGCGTGGCGTCGGCTCTCACGGCCGGCAAGATCGTCGTCGACATGAGCTCGATCTCGCCGGTCGCCACGAAGGATTTCGCCCGCCGCATCAATGCGCTGGGCTGCGAATACCTGGACGCGCCGGTGTCCGGCGGCGAAGTGGGCGCCAAGGCTGCGAGCCTGACCATCATGGTCGGCGGCAGCGAGGTTGCGTTCGAGAAGGTCAAGCCGTTGTTCGAAAGGATGGGCAAGAACATCACGCTCGTCGGCGGCAACGGCGACGGCCAGATCACCAAGGTCGCCAACCAGATCATCGTGGCCCTGACGATCGAAGCCGTGGGCGAGGCGTTGCTGCTGGCCGCCAAGGCCGGCGCCGATCCGGCCCGTGTGCGCGAAGCGCTGATGGGCGGCTTCGCCAACTCGCGCATCCTGGAAGTGCATGGCGAACGGATGGTCAAGCGCACGTTCGCGCCGGGCTTCCGCATCGACCTGCACCGCAAGGACCTGAACCTCGCGCTGACCACCGGCCGCCAGCTGGGCGTGGCGCTGCCGAACACGGCAACCGCGCAAGAGCTCTTCAACACCTGCGCCGCGCACGATGGCGGCGGCTGGGACCACTCGGCGATGGTGCGCGCCCTGGAGATCATGTCGAATTTCGAGATTGGCCAGAAACAAGGCTGACGTAGGGTGGGCATTTGAGGCCGGGGGCCTCAAATGAAACGTGCCCACGCGTACGCCAACGTGAAGCGAACGTCACGCGTGGGCACAGGGGTGCCCACCCTACGGATGAGAGGAGACGACAATGACGACAAAAAATACGAAGAACCCGCGTGAACTGCTGGCCAGCATGTTCATCGCCGCCGTGGACGCGGCCCAGCCGGCGCTGTGCATTTCGCGCAACCTGCCGGCGCCGCCGAAGGGGCGCACGATCGTGATCGGCGCCGGCAAGGCGTCGGCCGCGATGGCCCAGGCGCTGGAGCGCAGCTGGCCCGGCCCCCTGACGGGCCTCGTCGTCACGCGCTACGGCTATGCCGTGCCGTGCGAACGCATCGAGATCGTCGGAGCCGCCCACCCGGTTCCCGACGCCGCCGGCCGCGAAGCCGCCCAGCGCATGCTGCGCACGGTACGTGGCCTGTCGGCGGACGACCTCGTGATCTGCCTGATCTCCGGTGGCGGTTCGGCGCTGCTGCCGCTGCCGGGCGAGGGCGTCTCGCTGGAAGACAAGCAGGCGATCAACCGGGCGCTGCTCGCGTCCGGCGCCAGCATCACGGAAATGAACTGCGTGCGCCGGCACCTGTCCGCCATCAAGGGCGGGCGGCTCGCCGCGGCCTGCCATCCGGCGCGCGTGGTCAACCTGCTGATTTCCGACGTCCCCGGCGACAACCCGATGGACATCGCCTCCGGCCCCACCGTGGCCGACCCGACGACGTGTGYCGACGCGCTGGAAGTCGTGCGCCGATACGGCATCGACCTGCCCGCCGGCGCCCGCCGTTTGCTGGAGTCGGGTGATGGGGAGACCGTCAAGCCGGGCAGTCGCCGCCTGGAGAACGTGACGACGCACATCGTCGCCTCGCCGCAGATGGCGCTGGAAGCGGCGGCCGACGTCG
This sequence comes from Massilia sp. P2_C2, assembly GCF_056404615.1. Taxonomy (NCBI): domain Bacteria; kingdom Pseudomonadati; phylum Pseudomonadota; class Betaproteobacteria; order Burkholderiales; family Oxalobacteraceae; genus Massilia; species Massilia sp. P2_C2. The sequence goes on from NZ_JBFUDR010000015.1 coordinate 5,572, forward strand.
CCCGCAAGGCCGGCGTCACGCCGCTGATCCTCGGCGACAGTATCGAGGGGGAAGCGCGCGAGGTGGCCAAGGTCATGGCCGGCATCGCCCTGCAGGCGCGCCGCCACGGCCAACCGGTGGCGGGACCGTGCGTGCTGCTGTCCGGCGGCGAAACCACCGTGACCATCCGCGGCAAGGGCCGCGGCGGGCGCAACGTCGAATTCCTGCTGGCGCTCGCCGTCGCGCTGGACGGCGCTCCTGGCATCCACGCGCTGGCCGGCGATACCGATGGTGTCGACGGCGCCGGGGAGATCGCCGGCGCATTCGTCGCGCCGGACACCCTGGCGCGCGCCTGGGCGCATGGCATGCCGCCGCGCGTGAGCCTCGACAACAACGACGCGCACACCTTCTTCGGCGTGCTCGGCGATTCCCTCGTCACGGGGCCCACGCTGACCAACGTGAACGATTTCCGCGCGATCTACGTGGCGTAGACCACGCGGGTACCCGACCTTCCCTTTGACGGGTGCGCCGCGGCGGAGTACCCGTTTTTTTGTTCCAAGACCAGGAGTAAACTCATGCTACGCCAACGCCGCGCCCGCATCCTGGCCACTCTCGGCCCCTCCAGTTCCACCTCCGAACAGATCTACGCGCTGGCCCTGGCCGGCGCGGATGTCTTCCGCCTGAACTTCAGCCACGGCAGCCACCACGACCACGCCGCGCGCTACCACGCCATCCGCAGCGTCGAACGCGACATCGGCCGGCCGATCGGCGTGCTGATGGACCTGCAGGGCCCGAAGCTGCGCGTCGGCCGCATGGCCGGCGGCCGCGCCATGCTGGAGACGGGCAGCCGCTTCCGCCTCGACCTCGACCCGGCCGAGGGCACGGCGCCGCGCTGTCGGACCGCAAGGGCGTCAACGTGCCCGGCGTCGTGCTCCCCATCTCGCCATTGACCGCGAAGGACCGCGCCGACCTGGCGTTCGGCCTCGAGCTGGGCGTGGATTGGGTCGCGCTGTCGTTCGTGCAGCGTCCCGAGGATATCGTCGAGGCGGGAAGCCTGATCGGCGACCGCGCGTGGATCATGGCCAAGCTGGAAAAGCCGGCCGCCATCGACGCGCTGGACGGCATCGTGCAGCTGGCCGACGGCATCATGGTGGCGCCCGTGCCCACGCGTGCCGAGGTCTCCGACGTCGCTACCGCCATCTATGAAGGCGCGGACGCCGTCATGCTGTCGGCCGAATCGGCATCGGGCCAGTATCCCGTGCAAGCGGTCGCCGTGATGGACAACGTGATCCGCGAAGTGGAGCAGGACCCGCGCTGGCGCGAAGGCCTGGACGCGAGCCACAAGCCGGCGGACAAGACGACGGCGGACGCCATCTGCCGCGCGCTGCGGCGCGTGACGAATTTGCTGGCTCCGGCCACGACGGTCACGTACACGGCCAGCGGCGCGACCTGCCTGCGCGCCAGCCGCGAGCGTCCAGGCGCGATTATCCTCGCGCTCACGCCGAAGATGGAGATCGCGCACCGGCTGGCGCTCGTGTGGGGCGTGCACCCGGTGCCGTTCAACGAGGCGGAAGGGTTCGACCGCATGGTGGCGGACGGTGTCGCCGCCGCGCGCTTCCACGGCCTGGCCGACGCGGGCGACGACGTCATCGTGGTGGCGGGATTTTCGTCCGGCCGCCCGGGCCGCACGAACCTGCTGCACGTCGTGCGCGTAGGGGAAGAACCGGCGCTGTGAGATTCCGCGCATCTTCGTGCAGGGGGATTCTGATAAGGTCGTGAAAAACACACCAACAGGAGAAACGCATGAAGAGCCAGGCGGAAAAATCCAGGACGTTCGTCGAGCTGCACGCACGCGGCAACTGCTTCGTTATCCCGAATCCATGGGATGCCGGTTCGGCCAGGCTGCTCGAGGCGCTCGGCTTCCAGGCGCTGGCGGGGACCAGCGCCGGCTTCGCATTCTCGAAGGCGAAAACGGATGCCACGATCGATGTGCGCGACATGCTGCCGCACCTGGCCGAACTGGCTGCGGCGACCGACCTGCCGCTGTCCGCCGACCTGCAGGACGGTTTCGGCCCGGCGCCGGACGACGCGGCACGAACGATCGTCGCGGCGGCGGCGGCCGGCGTCGTCGGCGGGTCTATCGAGGATGCGACGGGCGACCCCCGCGAGCCGTTGTACGACATCAGCCTGGCGGCGGAACGCATCCGCGCGGCGGCCGAGGCGGCATGTGGATTCGGTTTCAAGTTCATGCTGACGGCCCGCGCCGAGAACTTTCTCGTCGGCCGTCCCGAGCTCGGTGACACCATCCGCCGCCTGCAGGCCTATCAGGAAGCGGGCGCCGACGTGCTGTTCGCGCCGGGCCTGCGCACGAAAGAGGAGATCGCGGCGGTGGTGTCGTCGGTCGACCTGCCGGTGAACGTCATCATGGGCCTGCCGGGCGTGCCGCTGACGGTGCCGGAACTGGCGCGGATGGGCGTCACGCGCGTGAGCCTGGGCGCGTCGCTGGCGCGGGCCGCGTACGGCGCCCTGATGCGCGGCGCGCGCGAGGTGCTGGAACAGGGCACGTTCGGCTATGCGGACGGCGCGCTGCAGGCGGCGGAACTCAACCGGATCTTCACGCCGCCGGCCTGACGCGGTTGTGCCGTTACGGCACAGGGTGTGATCCAGAATTGCACAGTGCGGCGGCTTGCCAGGCCGTGGCAATGCTGGAACGGTTCCTGCAGTGATGTCAGTCAGACCGGCGCGCGACGCCGGCACGGACATTCACGGAGACAGGGACCACCACGATGGCATATCGCACGCACCTGCGCCTGACCATACTCGCCTTTGCCGCGACGGGCTGGCACGGCGCCGCCGCGGCCGACCCGGCGCCCGCCATCGTCGAAGTGGTCGGCACGACGCCGCTGCCGGGCCTCGATGTGGCACGCACGCGCATCGCGGCGAATGTGCAGGCGCTGGATGGCGACGCGATCAACGCCCCGGGGACCGCCACCTTGCCGGATGCGCTGAACCGCCGCCTGGGCAGTGTGTACGTCAACGAGATCCAGGGCAATCCGATCCAGCCGGACGTCAACTACCGTGGCTTCACTGCGTCGCCGCTGCTCGGCACGCCGCAGGGCCTGTCCGTGTACGTCGATGGCGTGCGCATGAACCAGCCGTTCGGCGACGTCGTCAGCTGGGACCTGATCCCGCGCGCCGCCATCACGTCGCTCACGCTGGTGCCCGGCTCGAATCCGCTGTTCGGACTGAACACGCTGGGCGGTGCACTGGCCGTGCGCACGAAGGATGGCCTGTACGACGCCGGGACCGCCGTGCAGGCGCAGGGCGGCGGCCATGGCCGGGGCGAGATCGGCTTCGAGCACGGCGGGCATGACGGCGCCGGCCTGCACTGGTATGTCACGGGCACGGGATTCCGTGACGACGGCTGGCGCGCCGCGTCGTCCACGCGCTTCGGGCAGCTGTTCGGCAAGCTGGGCTGGCACGCYGCGGACACGGATGTGTCATTCAGCGCGGCGCTGGCGTCCAGCCGCCTCGCGGGCAATGGCCTGCAGGAGGAGCGCCTGCTGGCGCGCGACTACGCGAGCGTGTACACGAAGCCGGACGAAACGCGCAACCGTGCCGTGCTGCTGAATCTCGCGGCCAGCCATCGCGCCGCCGCCGGCGTCCGGTTGTCCGGCAACGTGTATGTCCGCCGTATCCGCACGGCCACCGTGAACGGTGACCTGAACGAGGACGCGCTCACCCAGTCCGTGGTCCAGCCCGGCAAAGCCGAGCAGGCCGCGCTGGCCGCCGCCGGCTACACGGGCTTCCCGACGGCGGGGGCGACGGCGGCGAACACCCCGTTCCCGTCCTGGCGCTGCATCGCCAACGTGTTGCTGGCGGACGAACCGGCCGAGCAATGCAATGGCCTCATCAACCGCACCGACAGCCGCCAGCTCGCCTACGGCCTGGGTGGACAGGCGGCGTTGCCGGGCCGCCTGGCGGGCCATGCGAACACATTCACGGCAGGCGCGGCGTTCGATGCGAGCCGAGTCGACTTCCGCCAGGGCGCGCAGTATGGCTACCTGGACCCGGACCGCGGCATCACGCCGGTCGACTTTTACGCGGACGGCACGCCCGTCGATGCGCGCGTCGACCTCACGGGCCGCACGCGCACGTGGAGCGTCTACGCGACGGACACGCTGGATGTGCGCGACGGCCTGCACGTGACGCTGTCCGGCCGCTACAACCGCACGACGATGCACAACCGCGACCGCATCACGCCGGGCGGGGGCAGCGGTTCCCTGGACGGCGATCACCGCTTCGGCCGCTTCAACCCAGCCATCGGCATCACGTGGACGCCGATGCGTGGCCTGAACGCCTATGCCGGCTACAACGAAGGCAGCCGCACGCCGACCGCGGTGGAACTGGGCTGTGCCGACCCGGCGAATCCGTGCAAGCTGCCGAATGCGATGGCGGGCGACCCGCCGCTGCGCCAGGTCGTCACGCGCACGTGGGAAGCGGGCCTGCGCGGCACGATAGCCCGGACGCATTGGCACGCCGGCGTGTTCCGCGCGACGAACGGCGACGACATCCTGTTCGTGGCCGACAACGCGGCGGGTTTCGGTTACTTTCGCAACTTCGGGCGCACGCGGCGCCAGGGGGTAGAGCTGGGCGCCAACGGCCGCGCGGGGTCGTTCGAGCTGTCCGCGGACTACACGTTCCAGGGCGCGACGTTCGCAAGCGGCGAGACGATCGGCAGCCCGGGCAACAGCAGCGCCGACGCCGACGGCAACATCGCGATCCGGGCCGGCGACCGCCTGCCGCTCGTACCGCGCCACGTGTTCAAGGCGCGCGCCGCATGGCAGGTCGCGCCCGGGTGGTCGGTGGAACTGGGCATGCTCGGGGTGTCCGGCGCGCCGGCGCGCGGCAACGAGAACGGTCTGCACCGCCCGGACGGCACCCACTTCCTGGGCAGCGGCGTCACGCCTGGCCACGTCGTGTTCGACCTGGGAACCACGTGGCAGGCCACGCCGCGGCTGCGCCTGTTCGCCCAGGTGGACAACCTGTTCGACCGCCGCTACGCGACGGCGGCGCAGCTGGGCGCGACCGGTATCACGGCGGACGGGTCGTTCCGCGCGCGGCCGTTCGCGGCGCAGGGCGACGACACGGGCCTCGTGCATTCGATGTTCTACGCGCCGGGCGCCCCGCGGTCGATCCGCGCCGGCCTGCGCTACACGTTCGAGTAGATCTTCATACCCACAGCCGGTACATCCAGAACGATTCATCCTCGATGAATCGGCGCCCGAATTCGGCGGGCGCGTATCCGGTGATGCGGCGCGCGGTACGCGTCATGTGGGCCAGGTCGGCGAAGCCCTCGTCCAGCGCCAGCGTCGCCCAGTCGAACGGCTGGCCGGCTTCGTGGCGGTCGCGCGCGGCGAAGAACAGGCCCTCCGTGCGGACGATCGCCTGCCATTCGCGCAGCGAGCGGCCGCTGAACGACTTGATGCGGCGCTCGACCTGGCGCGGACTGTGCTCGCGCCGCCACTCGTGTGCCTCGGCCAGCATCTCGCGCTGGCGGAGATGACCGTGATCGCGGCGATGTTCCCGCCGCGTTTCTCGGTGGAGGTGCCGGAAGGGATGGCGCTGCCGCGGCCCGTCTTCAACATCACCCYGAGGCCGGAAACGCCGCTGACCCTGCGGCTGGCGGCCCGGCCGCGATGAGCAATAGGTAGGGTGGGCACCCCGTGCCCACGCGGACGTCGGCATCACGCGCATGTCACGCGTCGGCACAGGGGGGCGCACCCTACCATGGTACCGAATCGTAGACCAGACCAGCTCAATCGAGCAGGTCGAACAGCGTGCGCGCAACGACCTTGGTCGCGCGGCGCAGGTCTTCCAGATCGATGTGCTCGTCGGCCCGCTTGGCATTGCTCTCGCCCACCGTGCGCGGGCCGCACCCGTACAGTACGGCCGGGACGCCCGCTTCGCCAAACAGGCGCGCGTCCGTGTACAGCGGCGTGCCGGCCGCGCCGATCTCTTCGTTGAACACGGCGGTCGCATGGCGCGACAGGGCATCCACCATCGGCTTGTTGCCGTCCAGCGGTTTTAAGGCGTTTGCGAGCAGCAGGCGCTTGATCTCGACGGTGATGCCCGGCTGGTCGGCCACCGCGTCCTGGATCACCTTGCGGATCGTCGCTTCGACGTCAAGCGGGTTCTCTTCCGGGATCATGCGGCGGTCCAGCTTCAGCACGACCTTGCCCGGCACGACGTTCGTGTTGGTGCCGCCTTCGATCAGGCCCACGTTCAGGTACGGATGGTTGATGCCCTTGACCTGGCTCTTGACCTGCTTGTACTGCGTGTTCTGGTCGTACAGCGCGACGAGGATGCGCGTCGCGGCCTGCAGCGCGTCGACGCCGGTCTCCGGCACCGCGGCGTGGCCCATCTTGCCGTGGATCGTCACTTCCATCTGCAGGCAGCCGTTGTGCGCGGTGACGACCTGGTAGCTGAAGCCGGCCGCGATCAGGAGGTCGGGCTTGACGAGGCCCTGCTGCAGGAGCCAGCCCGGTCCGAGCTCGCCGCCGAATTCCTCGTCATACGTGAAGTACAGCTCGACGCCGCCCTTCAGCGGCGCGCCAAGCGCTTCCAGCGCGCGGGTGGCAAAGGTGAACGTCGCGAAATCGCATTTGCTGACGGCGGCCGCGCGGCCGAACAGCCGGCCGTCGACGACTTCGCCGCCGTACGGGTCATGGGTCCAGCCTTCGCCCGGCGGCACCACGTCGCCGTGGGCGTTCAGCGCGACGGTGCGGCCGTTGCCGTACTTGCGGCGCACGATCAGGTTCGTGATCGTCTCCAGGCCGGCGGCCTGCACGGTCGGCGCGGGCACCGCGTGTTGTTCGGCGTCGAAGCCGAAGGCCTTCAGCAGCTCGGCGGCACGCTCGGCGTGCGGCGCGTTGTTGCCCGGCGGGGTGTCGGTCGGCACGCGCACGAGTTCCTGCAGGAAGCGCACTTCGTCGTCGAAGTGGGCGTCGATCCAGGCGTCCAGGGCCTCGTACGGGGAGGAAGCGGCTTTGTTGGTCGTGGTCATGTCAGGATTCCGTGGCAAGTTGGTCGAGAAGGGCCTGGAAGGCCTTGACGCACAGGTCGGCGTCGTCGTTGGTGATGGATTCGAGCGGGTTGTGGCTGATGCCCGCATTCAGTCCGCGCAGGAACAGCATGGCCTGCGGCAGGATGTCGTGGATCTTCATGGCGTCGTGGCCGGCGCCGCTGGGCATGCGGAATACCGGAAGGCCGAGCGATTCGACGGCGTGTTCCCAGCGGCGGCGCCAGTCGTCGGCGCACGGGGCGGCGGCGGCACGCATCGTCTCTTCGAGCGAGAATTGCAGGCCGCGGCGGGCGCAGATTGCAGCGAGTTCGGCCTGGATGTCGGCGGCCGCGGCGTCGCGCACGGCGTTGGTCGTGGCACGCACGTCGAGCGAGAAGCGGCAGCGGCCCGGCACGACGTTGATGGAACCGTTCGGCACTTCCAGCATGCCGACGGTGGCGACCAGGTCGGGTGCCGAGGCGCCGCGCCGTTCCGCGTACAGCACCAGCTCGGCGGCGGCGGCCGCGGCGTCGCGGCGCATCGTCATCGGCGTCGTGCCGGCGTGGCTGGCCATGCCGACGATCTCGCCGACGAAACGCACGCTGCCGTTGATCGAGGAAACGACACCGAGGGGCAGGTCGAGATCGTTCAGCACGGGGCCCTGCTCGATATGCGTCTCGACGAAGCCGAGGTACCTGGACGGATCGCGCTTCAGGGCCGCGATGTCGTCCACGTTCAGGCCCGCGTGCGCGATCGCGTCGCGCATCGTGATGCCGTCCGCGTCCTGCTGGTCGAGCCAGTTCGCATCGAACCCGCCGCACAGTGCGCCGGACCCGAGGAATACGGCTTTATAGCGCTGGCCTTCCTCTTCCGCGAAGCCGACGACTTCGATGCCGTACGACAGGCGCTTGCCCTGGCGGTGCAGTTCGCGCACGCAGGCCATCGGCACGAGGATGCCCAGGCGGCCGTCGTACTTGCCGCCGTTGCGCACGGTATCGTAGTGCGAGCCGGTCAGCAGGCGCTGGGCCGCCGGATCGGCGCCGTGATAGATGCCGACCACGTTGCCGACGGCGTCGATGGTGACGTCGTCGAAACCGCAGTCTGCGCGCATCCAGCGCGCCAGCTGGGCGGCCGTTGCGCGGTGCGCGTCCGTCAGGTACGTGACGCACAACTCGCCGCGTTCCGCGTAGCCTGGCTCGCTGTGGACGGCCAGCTGTTCGTGCCAGTCCCACACGAGGTTGCCGAGCACGGGTTCCTCGCCGAACTTGTCGTCCAGGCGGATCTCGGCGATGCGGTGGATGTTGCGTAGCGCTTCGGCGAATTCGAATTCCGCACCGTTCGCGAGACGGCGCGCGAACGTGGCGATGATCTCCGCCTTCGGAAGGCCCGCGCCGCGCGGGCCGCGCACCGCGAGGATGAACGGGAAGCCGAACTTCGCATTGTAGTCCGCGTTGAGTTGCTGGATTTGCGCGAATTCCTCCGGCGTGCAATTCGTCAGGCCGGCCTTGTTCTGTTCGTTCGTCGATTCCGCCGTCAGCGATTTGGCCACCATGGCCTTGCCCGCGAGTTCCGGGTGGGCGCGGATCAGGCCCAGTTGCTCTTCACGCGTTGCCTCGCGCACGGCTTCGACGAGGCCGCGCTTCAGTTGCGCCAGCGTGGCGAACGGGCGCCTGGCCCAGGCGCGCGCCGCGATCCAGGGCGAGTGTTCGTAGACGCCGTCCAGTAGAAAGGTGAAGCCCGCCTCGTCGGCGGCGTTGAGTGTCGATAATAGAAGCATTGCTTGTTTACTCCCACGCGAATGCGGTGTCGGGGTTGTACGGATGCACGCTCTTCCAGTGGCGCGCGATGTCGATGCGGCGCGTCACCCAGACGCGATCGTGCTGTTCGATGTAGTCGAGGAAGCGCTGCAGCGCGCGGAAGCGGCCCGGCCGACCCAGCAGGCGGCAGTGCATGCCGATCGACAGGATCGAGGGCCGCTCGCCGCCTTCCTGGTAGTGCACGTCGAACGCGTCGCGCAAATAGGCCAGGAACGGATCGCCGTGCGAGAAGCCCTGGGGCAGGGCGAAGCGCATGTCATTCGCGTCCAGGGTGTACGGCACGACCAGTTGCGGGGCATGTGTGCCGTCCGTCTTGCGCACCTTCAGCCAGAACGGCAGGTCGTCGCCGTAGTAATCGCTGTCGTATTCGAAGCCGCCGTAGTCGGCGACGAGGCGGCGCGTGTTGGGGCTGTCGCGGCCCGTGTACCAGCCGAGGGCGCGCTCGCCCGTCAGGCGCTCGATCGCTGCCATGCCGCGCGCCATATCCGCGCGCTCCGTCGCCTCGTCCACGTTCTGGTAGCTGATCCAGCGCCAGCCGTGGCAGGCGATCTCGTGGCCCAGTTCCTTGAATGCGGCGGTCACGTCCGGGCTGCGTTCCAGCGCCATGCCGACGCCGAAGACCGTCAGCGGCAGGCCGCGCTTTTCGAATTCGCGCAGGATGCGCCAGACGCCGACGCGCGAGCCGTATTCGTAGATGCTTTCCATCGATAGGTGGCGGGTCGGGAATGCGGCCGGGTTGAACATCTCGGACAGGAATTGTTCGCTGCCGGCGTCGCCGTGCAGCACGCTGTTCTCGCCGCCTTCTTCATAGTTCAGGACGAACTGCACGGCGACGCGGGCACGGCCCGGCCAGTCGGCGTAGGGTTGAGCGCGGCCATAGCCGGCGAGGTCACGTGGATAGTGCTGGGTCATGGTGGCTTGGTCTTTGTTCACGGGTGGAGGATGTCGGCCAGGTCGACGCGCTGCGGGTCCAGGTGCAGGTTGTGCTGGACGTTGGCCAGGTGTTTCGAGACGAGGCGCACGGCTGCCTTGACGTCGCGCTTCTCGAAGGCGTCGACGATGGCCACGTGCTCGTCCAGTGATTCTTCGGCCGACTGCGACGACTGGCGCATCAGCGCAATCAGCGAGGAGCGCGTCAGGAGCTCGGAGAGCATCTGCACGAGCACCTGGTTGCCGAGCATCTGTGCCAGCACGAGGTGGAAGTCGCCCAGCAACCGCGTGCGGCCCGGCACCTCGGCATTGGTCACGGCCGCGTGTTCCAGCTGCAGGTGTTCGCGCAGCTGCCTGATCTGCGCGTCGGTGATCGTCGCGCACAGCTGCTTCGTCACGGCCGTCTCGAGGATGGCGCGCACTTCGAACACGTCGTTCGCTTCTTCGGCGGTGGGCGTGGCGACGAATGCGCCGCGTGCCGGTTCCAGCACGACGAGGCGATCGCGCGACAACTGGTTGAAGGCCTGGCGCACGACGGTGCGCGAGACAGCGAAGATATCGCCGATCTTCTGCTCGGACAGTTTGGTGCCCGGCATCAGGCGGCGCTCGGCGATGGCGGTCGTGATCGAGTCGACGATGCGCTGCGTGGCGCTGCCGGCCGGGCTGCCTGCCGGCGTATCATGGTTCGCAGCGGCGCCGAGGGCGGCCGGGGCGTCGTTCTTCGGTGCGACGATCTTCAGGGGCGTACGGGTTCGGCTCATGGTCGTTCAGGGTCGGTAAAAACAATAAGTGATTGACATCGTGCTTGAAGTGTATACACTTTTCGAAAAAATGCAAACGCCAAGTGTATGCACTTATTTCAATCAACCAAGAAAGGAAAACCGATGGGACATCTCAGCACCCACGTGCTCGACACCATGAACGGCTGCCCGGCGGCCGGCATGCGCGTGACGCTCGAAGCGCTCGACACCAACGGCGCGCGCACGATCAAGACGCTTACCCTGAATGGCGATGGCCGCAACGACGGCGGCCCGCTGCTGAATGCCGACACGATGGCGGTCGGCAAGTATCGCCTGACGTTCCACGTGGCCGCGTACTTCCGCGAGAAGGGCGTCACGCTGCCGGAGCCGGCCTTCCTCGACACGGTGCCGCTCGAGTTCGGCATCGCCGACGCGGCCGGCCACTACCACGTGCCGCTGCTCGTCAGCCCGTGGTCTTACTCCACGTATCGTGGCTCGTAAGCACCACCTGTTGTTCCTGTCATAAAAAAAGTACCCATTTTCGACAAGATCGTATACAGTTCTAGATGTCGCCGCGGAGCACATCGGCATGGGACCCAGCCCGACGCCGTTGGTTGCGATGATTTGCCCCTCACAGAGCCCGCTGTGGTGATGGGACAGTACAGTGTGCAGCCTGCGTTGTACTTCCTTTTGTTCTGGAGGCTCTATGGAATCCTATCTGCTCGACTGGGCCAACCTGCTATTGCGCTGGACCCACGTCATTACGGCGATCGCCTGGATCGGCGCATCGTTCTACTTCGTCTTCCTCGACAACTCGCTGACCAGGCCGACTTCTCCCGACCTGGTGGAGAAGGGTGTCGACGGCGAACTGTGGGCCGTGCACGGCGGTGGCTTCTACCATCCGCAAAAATATCTTGTGGCACCGAAACAGATGCCCGAAGGTTTGCACTGGTTCTATTGGGAAAGTTACGCCACGTGGCTGTCCGGATTCGGCCTGTTCACGGTGCTGTATCTGTTCAACGCCGGCACGTTCATGGTCGACAGGCAGGTGCACGACTGGACGTCGGGCGCCGCCGTCGGCACCGCGCTGGGCTTCCTCGTCGCGTTCTGGCTCGTGTATGACACGATCTGCCGCACGTTCGGCCGCAGGAAGAACGGCGACGCCATCGTCGGCGCGATCATCTTCGCGTTCGTGGTGTTCGCGTCCTGGCTCGCGTGCCAGCTGTACGCCGGCCGTGCCGCCTTCCTGCTGGTGGGCGCGACGCTCGCCACGTCGATGAGCGCCAATGTGTTCTTCTGGATCATCCCGGGCCAGCGCAAGGTCGTCGCCCAGCTGAAGGCAGGCCAGCCGGTCGACCCGGTCTACGGCTGGCGCGCCAAGCAGCGCAGCGTGCACAACACGTATTTCACCTTGCCGGTGCTGTTCGCCATGCTGTCCAACCACTACGGCTGGCTGTACTCGGGCGAAAACAACTGGGTCGTGCTGGTCCTCATGATGCTGACCGGCGCCCTGATCCGCCAGAGCTTCGTGGCCCGTCACAAGGCCATGGTGCACGGCAAGCGCGTGCCGTGGGAATTCGCCGGCTTCGGCGTGGCTGCCCTCGTGGGCCTGGTCGTGTACCTGACACCGAAGCCCGAGGCCGACGTGCCGGTCGTCGCCTCCGCGCCGTCGGCCGGCGCCCCGGCCAATAGTGCGGCCGCCGCCGGCGCCACCGCGCAGAACGTCAGCTTCGAGCAGGTGAAGGGCGTTGTCGCCCAGCGCTGCGCGATGTGCCACTCGGCCGCCATGGCATCGAAAGGCATCTCGTTCGATTCGCCGGATTCGATCAGGCGGCACGCCCAGCAGATGTACCAGCAGGCGGTCGTGCTCAAGCTGATGCCGCTGAATAACGCCACCCAGATCACGCCGGACGAGCGCAACCTCATCAAGCGTTGGTACGAGGAGGGCGCTCCCGTCCAATAATCCGCTTCACCGTCCGGCGGCACACCCCGCCGCCGGACACGCCCGGGCGCCCGGCCCAAGCAGCCGGCGCGCGGCGGGCGGCATGCCTCTCGGTTTCAGTTCATAACACATCAAGGAGACAAGCATGACCCAACCGTCCCGCCACCCGGTGGACGAACGGTTGCCCCTCGCACGCCTTGGCGCGCTCGGGTTGCAACACGTCCTCGTCATGTACGCCGGCGCCATCGCCGTTCCCCTCATCGTGGGACGCGCCCTGAAGCTTCCGCCCGAACAGGTCAGCATGCTGATCTCGGCCGACCTGTTCTGCTGCGGCATCGTGACCGTCATCCAGTCCCTGGGCCTGACGTCCTGGTTCGGCATCCGCCTGCCCGTGATGATGGGCGTGACCTTCGCGGCCGTCGGCCCGATGGTCGCCATCGCCAATGCGGTACCCGGCGTCGACGGGGGGGCGCGCGATCTTCGGCGCCGGCATCGGCGCGGGCTTTGTCGCGCTGCTGATCGCACCGCTGATGAGCCGATTGCTGCGCTTCTTTCYGCCCGTCGTCACGGGCACGATCATCCTGATCATCGGCGTGACCCTCATGCGCGTCGGCGTCGGCTGGGCCATGGGCGGCCCGGAGAGCACGGCGCAGACAGTGGACACCGTGAAGCTGGCCGCGATGGTCGACGCGGCGCGCGCCAGTGCCGCCCAGGCAGCCGCCGCGCTGCCGCCGGGTATTGTCGCCCTGTCGATCGGCTTCGGCCTGATCCCGCTGGTGGCACCGCGCTGGGCCCAGCAGATGGCCCACAGCCTGCATCCGTTGCTGGAGTCGGGCATCCTCCTGACCGCCGTGGCCGCGGTCGCGCTGAACCTCTTCTTCAACGGTACCCGCGACGTCCCGGCCGAGAGCCACACGGACGCCGGCGCCACCAACAACCATACTATCGTACAAGGGAGCAAAGCATGAAAAAAACCGTCCTGACCATGGCGCTGTGCGCGTGTGCCGCAACGTCCGTCCAGGCCGCAGACTGGAGCGACACGTCGATCGGCTACCGTACCGGCGGACGCTTCCGCGAGCCGTTCAATACCAACGAGATCCACAAGGACATCATCGACGTCAACCACGTGAGCGGCTACGCCTACGGCACGAATTTCTTCAACCTGGACATCCTGTTGTCGAACAAGTCCGACCCCTCGTCGCCGAGCGCGAAATCGGGCGCGCAGGAGTTCTACCTCGTGTACCGCAACACCATCTCGATGGGCAAGACGAGCGGCCGCGAACTCGCGTACGGTCCCGTGAGCGACGTGGGCCTGACCCTCGGCTTCGACGCCAATACGAAGGACGATGCCGGCTACAACTCGAAGAAGCGCATGCTGGTCGCCGGCCCGACGCTCGCCTTCAAGGTGCCGGGCCTGCTGAACGTGGGGGTGTACGGCCTGTGGGAGAGCAATGCGCCGAACAACGAGTACACGCAGACGAGTGTCTCGCGCTACCGCTACGACACACACCCGATGCTGGGCGCCGTGTGGGCGTTCCCGATCGGGGCCACGGGCTGGTCGTGGGAAGGCTACGCGAACTGGATCGCCTCCAAGGGCAAGGACGAATTCGGCTACCAGACCGCGCCGGAAACGAACATCGACATGCAGCTGCTGTACGACCTGGGCCCGCTGCTGGGCGCCAAGCCGAAGACGTTCCGCGCCGGTATCGCCTACCAGTACTGGCACAACAAGTTCGGCAACGACAGCAAGCGCGTCCCGGGCGCGTCGGCCAGCACCCCGATGGTGAAGGCCGAGTACCACTTCTGAGGAAGGCAGGGCGGCACGGCGGTGCCGGCCCCGCCATTGCCACCGGCGCGTTGCCTTGCGGCGGCGCGCCGTTTTTTTTCGTCTATAACGCCTGTCCCAGGCGTTTTTCCAGCTGGGCGCGGTACGTGCGGCTGACCTTCGTCCGACCGCCGTGCTTCAGCACCACGTCGAACTCGCCGTGCGAGATCGGTTCCAGCCGCACGATGCTTTCGATGTTCACGATGGCCGAGCGGTGGATGCGCACGAAATGGGCGGGATCCAGCTTGTCGGCCAGCAGGTGGATCGGTGCGCGGTAAAGAAGTGCCTTGTCGCCGATGTACAGGTTCACGTACACGCCGACGGCTTCGATCCAGTCGATGTCGGTCGTCTTCACGATATGGGTGGCGCCCGCGGATTTCACCACGAGCCGGTCCCAGCGGGCCGGCTCTTCCAGCGCGACGGGGAGCGTACGGCGCTCGTCCAGCCGTGCGACGATGCGCTGCATCGCGGCCTCGAAGCGTTCGTCGCTGAACGGCTTCAACAGGTAGTCGAGGGCGTTCGCTTCGAAAGCGCGGATCGCGTACTGGTCGTACGCGGTGACGAAGACGGTGATCGGCATGCGCTGGGCGCCGACCGTGTCGACCACGTCCAGGCCGGACGGTCCCGGCATCTGCATGTCCAGGAACACGACGTCGGGACTGTGGCTGGCGATCGCCAGCATGGCCGCCGCGCCGTCGGCGGCCTCGACCACCTCGGCGACACTGTCCACCTTGCCCAGCAAGTCCACGAGGCGCCGCCGCGCCAGCGTCTCGTCGTCGACCACGAGTATCTTCAATGACCTGGCCAATGCCATCGCGTGCTTCCTTTCCGTTCAGTTCAGCGGCAGGACGATCTTCGCCTCGGTGCCGCCACCGGCATGCGGCGCGACGGCGAACGTGCTCGCGCCGTCCGGGTACATGGTCGCCAGGCGCTCGCGCGTGACGCTCAGTCCCAGGCCGCGCGCGCCGTCCAGCGTCCACCCCGGCGGCAGGCCGGCGCCGTCGTCGATCACCCGGATCTCGACCTGGTCCGCCACGCGCCGCGCCGACACGGTGATGCGCCCGCCGGCCACGCGTCCCGAAATGCCGTGCCGGATCGCGTTTTCCACGAGCGGCTGCAGCAGCAGCGACGGGATCCGCGCATGCTCCACGTCCGCCGTGACGGACACCGTGATCGCGAGCCGCTCGGCGAAGCGCATCCGGTGCAGCGCGAAATAATGCTCGAGGAAGGCCATTTCCTCGGCCAGCGAGACTTCACCGCGGTGCCGCGTGTCGAGCGAGATGCGCAGCAGGTCGCCCAGGTGCTCGATCATCCTGCGCGCCACCCTTGGCTCGTGCTCGACGCAGGCGGAAATGCCGTTCAGCGCGTTGAACAGAAAGTGCGGATCGAGCTGGGTGCGCAACGTGTTCAGCTGCGCTTCGGCAAAACCGCGCTTCAGGCGTTCGATGTGCAATTCGTCGACGAGCGCGCGCCGGTAGTATTTCAGGCCGGTCAGCGCACCGATGATGATGCAGTACACGAGCATGGCCCAGTAAAACCAGTCGAGCAGGCCCAGGGGGTGGGTCCACGGATCCCAGTTGAGCAGTCCGAGCCCGTTTTCCAGCGCCGCGGCGGCCAGCACGTACAGCGCCGTCAGCGCGAGCCCGCTACCGGCATGGGCCGCCAGCAGCGGCAGCGGGCGCCTGACGGTGGCGGACAGGTAGTCGTGCACGCGCTTGATCAGCGGCGTCAGCGCACCCCACAACCAGCAGTTGATGATGACGGAAAAGAGGGTGGTGAAGCCCATGCCGCGCAGGACATAGGGCAGCGCGAAGATGCCTCCGGCGGCCGTCCAGGCCAGGGCTGCGACGATGGTGCGATGGTCTCGTAGTTTCACTGGACTCTCGTGAGTTCTATATGCATGCGTCCCGTTCGACGGTCGCGGCAACCGGCCTGTAACAGCGGAATCCGGGCTGTCACAACGCTGTTGCAAATACCTGGTGCGGTTTGGCATTCTACCGTACCCGGCTTCTTGTTCAGGATCTTTTTCCGGAGGCCGGCGACCATAAGACCTGATACGGAGACCCGAACCACATGACCCCTTCGAAATCCCATTACGAGGCCCTCGACGGCCTGCGCGGCACGGCCGCGATCTGCGTGCTGATGTTTCATTTCTGGGAGATGATCGCGCCCGACTGGATCCATAATCCGATGCGCCACGCCTTCCTGGCCGTCGACTTCTTTTTCGCGCTGTCGGGCTTCGTGCTCGGCCACGCCTACGACGGGCGCCTGGGGCCGCGCGCCCGCGCCCGCGAAGCGCTGACGCTCGCGGGATTTTTCAAGCGGCGCCTGATCCGGCTCCATCCGATGGCGCTGGCCGGGCTGGCGATCGGCACGGCGGCGTGGCTGCTCGATCCGTTCGTCGGCGACGGCCAGCAGATCGGCGTCAAGATTTCGTTCGCGATGATGGCCGGCACGATCGCTCTCAGCCTGCTGTTGCTGCCGACGCCGAACGTGCCGAACAGCTTCGGCGAGACGCATTCGTTGAACGGTCCGTCTTGGACGCTGTTCCAGGAATACATCGCCAACGTCCTGTACGGCTGCTTCGGCCACAAACTGGGGCGTGGCCTGCACGTCGCCCTGTGCGTGGCGAGCGCCGTCCTGCTGGTGTGGACCGGATTTCATTTCAGTGACCTGAGCCATGGCTGGGGCTGGGCCGACTTCTGGGCGGCGCCGGTCCGCCTGGCGTGTCCGTTCCTGCTTGGGCTGCTGGTCTACCGCACGGGATTCAGGCGGGCGGTGCCGCAGCCTTTCGTCCTGCTGTCGCTCGTGCTGGTGGCGATCTTCGTCGCGCCGCCCATGGGCAAGTACAACGGCGTGGTCGAAGCGGCTTGCGTCATCGTCGTGTTCCCGCTGGTGCTGGCCGCCGGCGCCGGGGCGACGCGGGTCGAGGGAGCGGTCGGCGCGTTATGCCGCTTCCTCGGCGAGCTGTCCTATCCCGTTTACGTCATTCATTACGGGTTCGTGTACGTCTTCGCGCACTGGAACTGGAGTACGCATCCGACGGCGCTGCGCCTCGGTCTGGTGGCAGCGGGCACCCAGGTGGGCATCGTCATGCTGGCCTATGCCCTGCTGCACTGGTACGACCGGCCCGTGCGCGCCTGGCTTGCCAGGACGTGCCTGGAGCCGGCGCACGCCACCGATGCGGATGCCGCCGCCGTGGCACGTTGATGTAGCATACGGGTCCGGCATCCACGGGAGGACCGTATGCGGACCAGCGAACATGAAGTCATCATCGTCGGCGGCGGCCCCACAGGCCTGATGCTGGCCGCCGAACTCGCGCTCGCAGATGTCGACGTCGCCATCGTCGAGCGCCGGCCAGCCCGGGACCGCGTGGGCGGGCGCGCCGGCGGGTTACATGCGCGCTCGCTCGAGCTGCTCGACCAGCGCGGGATCGTGGACCGGTTTCTCGCCCAGGGCAAGACCCATCCCCGCATGAGTTTTCATGCACCCCTCGACATCGGCGATTTCCCCCCCCCGGCACAACTACCTGCTCGCGCTGCCCCAGGAACGGACGGCACGGCTGCTTGCGGCGTGGGTCGAGGACTTGGGCGCAGGCCATCCGCTGCTGGACCGGCGCATGCCCGACCTCGACATCGTGACGGAGGCCGGGCCGACCCGCGTCTACGCGCTGCTGCACGATGCGCGGCCAGTGCTGCTCGATGTCGGCGGGGCGGGCCCGCTGTGCATCGAGGGGTGGGATGACCGCGTCAAACGGGTCGCCGCGACATGTGCCGCGGAATGCGAGCTTCCCGCGATCGGCGCGGTCCCGCTGCCGTCCGCCGTGCTGGTCCGGCCCGACGGGCACGTGGCGTGGACCGGGGACGAGGACGCGGATGGTCTCGCCGCTGCGCTCGCAACGTGGTGCGGCCGCCGGACGCCGCACACCGGAAGCGTGCGTCACGCACAATAATGGCGCTATGGTGACGCGCAGGTGCACCAGATTGGCTGTTTTGCCCCGTTCAAGGGCGCGCCCGGTGCCACCAGCGGCCGGTCTGGTGCGCCCTTGCACCGCGAGGCAGCATCATCCCGGCAGCAGGCCTGCTTCTTGCATAAACCCTCGTGACGGCGCGATCGACGCCGGATACCGTTCAATCCACGCCGCTTCATCGCGGCCCCCGAGGGAGAAGTTTCATGGCCTACCTGGTGCCTTCCGAATTCGTGACCAAGATGGTCGACGCAGGCGAATCCAAGATCTATATGTCGACGCGCGACGCGCTGATCCGCGCCTACATGGCGGGCGCGATCCTCGCCCTGTCGGCGGTGTTCGCCGTCAGCTGTTCCGTCGCCACGGGCGTGCCGCTGATCGGCGCGCTGCTGTTCCCGGTGGGCTTCTGCATGCTGTACCTGCTCGGCTTCGACCTGCTCACCGGCGTGTTCGTGCTCACGCCCCTGGCGCTGATCGACAAGCGCCCGGGCGTCACGTTGCCGCGCATCGTCAAGCACTGGGGCATCGTCTTCGCCGGTAACTTCCTCGGCGCCCTGACGGTCGCGGTGCTGATGTCCTATGTCTTCACGTTCGGCTACCACACGGATGGCGGCGCGCTAGCCAAGACGATCGGTACGATCGGCGAGAAGCGTACGCTGGGCTATGCGGAATACGGGTTCGCCGGCATGGTTACGCTGTTCATCCGCGGCATGCTGTGCAACTGGATGGTCTCGACGGGCGTCGTCGGCGCCATGATCTCGACCACCGTCGGCGGCAAGGTCATCGCCATGTGGATGCCCGTGATGCTGTTCTTCGCGATGGCCTTCGAGCACTCCGTCGTCAACATGTTCCTGTTCCCGTTCGGGATCCTGACCGGCGCGCACTTCACCTTCGTCGACTACCTGATCTGGAACGAGATCCCGACCGTCCTCGGCAACCTCGTCGGCGGCCTGGCATTCACCGGGTTGACGCTGTACTCGACGCACGTGAAGACGGCGCCGAAGCGTTCGTTCAACTGAAGCGTCGCACGCGCGGGCCGGCGCAGGCAGCAGCATGTCGACACCATTGACCCTGTCCGTCGGCCAGCACACGGACAGCGGCCGCAAACCGTCGAACCAGGATTGCCACGGCGCGGTCGTGCCGCGCGAACCGCTGCGTTCGACGAAGGGCGCGGCGCTCGCGCTGGCGGACGGCATCGGCAGCAGTGCCGTGAGCCACGTGGCCAGTGCCACGGCCGTCGCATCCTTTCTCGAGGACTACTATGCCACCGCCGAGGCGTGGTCGGTCCGCACGTCGGCCGAGCGGGTGCTGGGCGCCGTCAACGCCTGGCTGTACGCCCAGACGCGCCAGAGCCAGGACCGGCTCGACCAGGACCGGGGCTATGTCTGCACGTTCTCGGCGCTCGTCATCAAGTCGAACACGGCCCATTTGTTTCACGTGGGCGATGCGCGCATCCTGCGGGTGCACCTTGCGGAGCAGGGCGCCAGCCTGGAGCGGCTGACCGAGGACCATCGCGTCTGGGTGTCGCCCGAGCGCAGCTACCTGAGCCGGGCGCTGGGCGTGCAGGACCGGATCGATATCGATTACCGCTCGGTAGCGCTGGAAGCGGGCGACCTGTTCATGCTCGCGACGGACGGTGTGTACGAGCACGTCACCGGTGCGGACGTGCACGCCGCACTGCGCGACGCGCCAGACCTGGACGAGGCGGCCCGCCGGATCGTCCGGCACGCGCTCGACAACGGCAGCGCAGACAACCTCACGGTACAACTGGTGCGCATCGAATCGCTGCAGGCGCGCGAGGCCACCGAACTGCTGCGCCAGATGGCCGGGCTGCCGCTGCCGCCCCTGCTGGAGGCGCGCGCGGAACTCGACGGCTACCGCATCGTGCGCGAGGTGCACGGCAGCAGCCGCAGCCACGTCTACCTGGCGCATGATCCCGACAGCGGCGCACCCGTGATCCTCAAGACGCCCTCGATCGACCTCGCGGGCGACCGTGCGCACATGGAACGCTTCGTGATGGAAGACTGGGTGATGGGGCGCGTGCGCAGTCCCCACGTCGTCCGGCCGGCCGCGCCTGCGCGCCGCCGCAGCTGCATCTACCTCGTGATGGAGTACATCGAGGGCGTCACCTTGGCGCAATGGCTGCGCGACCATCCGCGTCCCGGCCTGGACGCCGTGCGCCGCATCATCGACCAGGTGGGCAGGGGGCTGCGCGCCTTCCACCGGCTCGAGATGCTGCACCAGGATGTCCGTCCGGAGAACGTCATGATCGACGCCGACGGCACGGCCAGGATCATCGATTTCGGTTCCGTGAGCGTGGCCGGCGTGCTGGAGATGGCGCCGCACGCGCCCGACTGGACCCTGCAGGGCGCCGCGCTTTACGCCGCCCCCGAATACTTCCTGGGTGAGCGCGGGAGCGAGCAGTCGGACGTGTTCGCGCTGGGCGTGCTCACGTATCGCATGCTGACGGGCGAGCTGCCGTACGGCGTGGAGATTCCGCGTGCGGCCGGGCGCGCGGCCCAGCGCAGGCTCGCGTACCGGCCCGCGCGCGACTACGATCCGTCGATTCCCCCATGGGTCGACGCGGCACTCCGCAAGGCGCTGCAGATCGATCCGCGCCGGCGCTACGAAGACGTCGCGGAATTCGTCTACGACCTGCACCATCCGAACCGCGCGTTCCTGGAACGCACGCGCACGCCGCTGATCGAACGGAGCCCGCTGCTGTTCTGGAAGGCGGCGTCGTTCGCGCTCGCGCTGGCGCTGCTCGCTGACCTTGCCCTGCGCCGCTAGGCGCTTGCGGGATGTAAAACTGTGTAAAGATACGGCGCGCATCATCCAATCGTACGGCGGCCGCATCCGTAATTTGCCAGAATATCCGGCGAGGCGACGCGCTTCCCGAACATCGACGTTGCCTCGCCCTTTGTATTGACATCGCGAGGAACGAATTGCGTCTGCCACTGATCCCGCCGGCCTCACTGACCGCCGAACAGAAAGCCCTTTATGACGACATGCGTAAAGGAATCGCCACCAACTTCAACGCCTTCAAGGTCGAACGCGAGGACGGCGCCCTGATGGGGCCCTGGAATCCATGGCTGCACGACCCCGCGATCGGCAAGGCCATCTGGAACCTGACGCTCGCGATGACGGCCAATGCGGCGCTGCCCGACAATGCGCGCCAGATCGCCRTCCTCGTCGTCGGCGCCCGCTACAACGCGGCCTACGAACTGTATGCCCACGTCGCCGTCGCCGAGCGCGAAGGCATGTCGGCCGAACGTCTCGCGGCCCTCGTCGCGGGGCAGAAACCCACCGACCTCACGCGCGAGGAAAACGTCGCGTTCGATTTTTCCCATGCGCTCGCGCGCGGCGGCGTGCTGCCGGAGCCGCTGTACCGGCTTGCCGTCGACACGTTCGGCCAGCATGGCGCCAGTGAGCTGATCTACCTCGTGGGCCTGTATGCGCTCGTATCGACGACGCTGAACGGTTTCGACGTGCCGGTGCCCGAACGTGAATAAGCGCCACGAAAGCGTGCTGCACGAAGGCACGCAGGCGCCCGCCGAAGTCCCGAAACCGTGCGCCACGGAGTTCGACAGCATCGCCCTCGTGCTGCAGGGCGGCGGTGCGCTCGGTGCGTACCAGGCCGGCGTGTACGAAAAGCTGCTGGAAGCGGGCGTGGAGCCCACTTGGGTGTCGGGCATTTCGATCGGCGCCATCAACAGCGCGATCATCGCGGGCAATCCGCGCGAGCTGCGGGTTGCCCGGCTGCGCGAGTTCTGGGAACTGGTCAGCACGGCCGGCGACGGCATCGTCGGCGACCCGTGGACCGGCGTGCCGCTCGTCGACACGCTGCATGCGTGGGTCAACCAGATCGCGGCGGGAAGAGTGCTCATGCAGGGCGTGCCCGGCTTCTTCGAGCCGCGCCTGCCGCCGCCCTTCCTGGCATGGCCCGGCGCCGGTGCGACAAGTTTCTATGACACGGCGCCGCTGCGGGCCACGCTGGAACGCCTCGTCGACTTCGACCGCGTCAACGCGCGCGAGATGCGCCTGTCCATCGGCGCCGTCAACGTCAGGACCGGCAACTTCGCCTACTTCGACAACGCGAAGGACCGCATCGGGCCGGAGCACGTCATGGCCAGCGGCGCGCTGCCGCCCGGGTTCGATGCGGTGGAGATCGACGGCGAGCGTTACTGGGACGGCGGCATGGTGTCGAACACGCCGCTCGAATGGGTGCTGTCCGCACGCTCGCGCCTGCACACGCTCGTGTTCCAGGTCGACCTGTGGAGCGCGCGCGGCGACGTGCCGAACGACCTCGCCGGCGTGGCCACGCGCATGAAGGAGATCCAGTATTCGAGCCGTACGCGCAGCGCCACCGACGCGTTCCGCCGCACGGAAAAGCTGCGCACGGCGTACAACGAACTGCTGGCGCTGATGCCGCCCGAACTGGCCGCGACGCCGCAGGCGCAACTGCTGGCGGAGGCGTCCGACCGCGCGCTGTACAACATCGTCGAACTGGTCTACCGGTCGCCGACCTACGAAGGCCAGTACAAGGACTTCGAGTTTTCGCGCCGTACGATGAACGAACACTGGCAGGCCGGCTATGCGGACGCCACCAAGACACTGGCCCACGAAGAGATCTTCCAGCTGCCGCGCCCCGAATGCAACCCGGCCGTGCACGACTTCCTCACTGCGCCGGTCCATCCGCAGCCTCTTCCCACCTCAGAAGAAAAGGACAACCATGAACATGCAGGATAAAGTCGCCGTCGTCACCGGCGCCGCCAGCGGCATCGGCAAGGAGATCGCGCAGACCTATTTCGCCCACGGCGCGAAGGTCGCCATCGCGGACCTCAACCTGGACGCCGCGCAGGCCGTCGCGCGCGAATTCGATCCATCGGGTGAGCGTGTCCTTGCCGTCGCGATGGACGTGACGAACGAGGAGCAGGTCGACGCGGGAATCGCGCAAGTAGCAAGCAGGTTCGGCGGTATCGACGTCCTCGTTTCGAACGCGGGCATCCAGATCGTCGCGCCGGTGGATGAATTCAAATTCTCCGACTGGAAGAAGATGCTCGCGATCCACCTCGACGGCGCCTTCCTCACCACGCGCGCGTGCCTGAAGCGGATGTACGCGCAGGGCCGCGGCGGCACCGTCATCTACATGGGGTCCGTGCACTCCAGGGAAGCGTCCGTGCTGAAGGCTCCATACGTCGCCGCGAAGCACGGCCTCGTCGGGCTGGCCAAGGTCGTCGCCAAGGAAGGCGCGGCGCACGGGGTGCGCGCGAATGTGATCTGTCCGGGCTTCGTGCGCACGCCGCTCGTCGAAAAGCAGATCCCGGAGCAGGCGAAGGAGCTGGGGATCAGCGAGGAGGACGTCGTGAAAAAGGTGATGCTGAAGGAGACGGTCGACGGCGAGTTCACGACCGTCGACGATGTCGCGCGCACGGCGCTGTTCCTCGCGACCTTCCCGACCAACGCGTTGACGGGGCAGTCGATCGTCGTCAGCCACGGCTGGTTCATGCAGTAAGCCGGCACGCGCGCCGACGTACAATGCGTGCCGTGCCTGCCGTACGACAGGCCGCACCATTGGGAGAAATCACGCGTGAACGCAGTAGAAAAAGCCAGCGCCTTCGTCGGCAAGACATTTTCGGTTTGGGTCATCCTGTTTGCGTGCTTCGGCTTCTTCGCGCCGGAGCTGTTCGTCGGGTACAAGACGTGGATCGCACCGCTGCTCGGCATCGTCATGTTCGGCATGGGGCTGACCTTGTCCACTGCCGATTTCCGCGAAGTCTTCCGGCGGCCGCGCGATGTCGCCATCGGCGTCGTCGGGCATTACCTCATCATGCCCGGCATCGCGTACGCGCTGGCGCTTGCGATGCGGCTGCCGCCGGAGATCGCCGTCGGCGTGATCCTCGTCGGTTGCTGCCCGAGCGGCACGGCCTCCAACGTCATGACCTTCCTCTCCCGGGGCGACGTCGCGCTGGGCGTGTCGATCGGATCGGTGTCCACGCTGATCGCACCGTTCGCGACGCCGGCCCTGGTGTCGCTGCTGGCGGGTGAGTGGATGACCATCCAGACGGCGGCGCTGTTCAGGGACATCGTGCAGGTCGTGATCGTGCCCATCGTGCTGGGCATCGTCGTGAAGACACTGTTCCGCCGCCAGGCCGAAGCCAGCGTGAAGGCGCTGCCGCTCGTGTCCACGGTGGCGATCGTGCTGATCATCGCGATCATCGTCGCACTCAACCAGGCCAGGCTGCTGACCAACGGCCTCCTGATGTTTGCCGCGGTCATCCTGCACAACCTGCTGGGCTTCGCGCTCGGCTACCTGTTCGCCAGGGCGTTCGGCATGAATCTCGCCAAGCGCAAGGCCGTGATGTTCGAGACGGGCATGCAGAATTCCGGCCTCGGCGCCGCGCTGGCGGCCGCGCATTTCGCACCGCTGGCCGCCGTGCCGAGCGCGCTGTTCAGCGTCTGGCACAACCTGTCCGGGTCCGCGCTGGCGACGTGGTTTGCCCGCAGGGACGACAAGTAGTCAAGTAGTCCCTCGGCAAACGTGCACGCCCGGGCCGCGAACCCGGGCTATACTCGGCTCCGCCCGACAATCCAAGGAGAGCCGCGTGGCACGACGTCCTGGAATCTTTCCCACTTTCTTCCTGTCCGGTTTCGAGTGTTCCACGTTCCTGTGGGGTGACCAGCGCGTGCGCCGCAACCTGGTGGCGGAAACTGGTCACGACCGCCACGCGGCCGAGGACTACCGGCTGCTCGCCGGCCTGGGCATTGCCGTGGCCCGCGAGGGCATTCCGTGGCCGATGGTGGACAAGGGCGGGCGCTACGACTTTTCGTGCGTCGATCCGTTCATCGATGCGATGAACGCGGCCAAGGTCATCCCGGTCTGGGACATGTGCCACTACGGCTACCCGGACGATCTCGATCCGTTTACCGACGCCTTCGTCGACCGTTTCGCCACGTACTGTCGCGCCGCGGCCGCCTATGTCGTGCCCAGGGTGCGCGGTCCGCACTTCTTCACGCCCATCAACGAGATCACCTTCTTTTCGTTCTGTGCGGGCGAATGGGGCTGGGCGGCGCCGTATCGCCGCACGCGCGAGGACCGGATGCGCCTGCGGTTGGCGCTGTGCCGGGCCGCGATCGCGGGCGTCAAGGCGATCCGCGAAGTCGATCCGGACGCGCGCATGGTGCACGTGGATCCGCTGGTCCGGGTGGTGGCGCCGCGCGATCGGCCCGACCAGATCGAGGCCGCGCACCACGAGACCTGTGTCGACACCTTCCTCGCCTGGGATATCCTGTACGGCCGCGAGCATCCGGAATTCGGCGGCGCGCCCGACATCCTCGACATCGTCGGTGCGAATTCGTACTCTTTCGGGCAGATGGAATACCGCGTACACGGTCCGCACGCGCCCCTCGCACCGGGCGACGACCGCATCGCGCCGTTGTGCGACATGCTGGAAACGGTCTGGCAACGCTATCGTCGCCCGATGATCATCGGCGAGACGAGCGGGCTCGGTCGCGGCCGTGCGGACTGGCTCCACGACGTGATGTGCGAGTCGCTGGCGGCGGTGCGGCGCGGCATGGACCTGCAGGGCATCTGCCTGTTTCCCGGCGTCGACATGCCGGACTGGCACAGCGGCGAATGGGTCCATAACGGCATCCACGACGTCGTTGCGGATAACGGCGACCTGAAACGCGTGCCCGACCAGGATTACATAGCCGAGCTGCGGCGCTGGCAGAAGGAACTGAACCGGGTCACCGCGCTGGACGAGGATCCGTTCAGCGATCCGGTGGAACTGCAGGATGTGATCGACGCGGCGCACCGGCTCGACATGAAGCCGGACAAGGATTGGTGTTGAGGGAGAAGTAGCGGGAGTGACGGGCAAGCCGAGGTATTCCTGTCGGAAAACTTGACACCAGTATTTACAATGATTCCAGGATTCCTTTCGATTCAAGAAGTTATGTGATTGGCATAAGTATTGCTTACATGAATGATTCGTGCCTGAAAAGCATGTTAAAACGTGCAGCACGGTAGCGACTCATCAATCACAAAAAAGTTCGAAAGGGATTCCATGAAATTGAAACAAATCGCGTCGGCACTGGCGCTCGTATCGCTGGGCCTGGCAGCCAACGCGTCCGCGTCCGTGATCCCGAGCGGCGTCCTGAACGACGTCTCGCTCGATACCGTCACCCAGACGTGGGGTTGGACGCTGATCAGCGAAAGCAATTATGGCGGCGGCCTGTCGATCGCGGATCTGTTCGCGGGACACAAGGATTACGTGATGATCGGCGCCATGCGCAAGGATTCGGGCGTGATCGACGTCCTGGCCGCCGATAAATACTCGACCGTTACGACGTATACCGCATGGAACCAGACGAACGTGTCGAACAACGTGGGCTGGTATTTCAACGGGTACTCGATGGGCTTTGCCGGCGCAACGGATTCCATCATGCAGAGCAGTGCCGATACCGCCGGCATGGACGAGCGCGACCGCCTGAGCTGGCATACGTCGAGCGTCATCGATTCCTGGAACCAGAATCCGAACATCGCGCCTGCCTTCGTATTCAACGGCTGGCGTTCGGGCAACAATGAGTGGATCTACCAGGGTTCGGACTGGGAACGTGTCGTCTTCACCCTGGACAGCGCGGCCAGCACGAACGGCAACAGCGTGCCGGAACCGGGCTCCATGGCACTGCTGCTGGCGGGTGCCTTCGGCGCAGCCGCCGCACGCCGCCAGCGCGGCAAGAACCGGGCGTAATATCCCGCCGCGGCGGTCGGCAAGCCGTTATCCTGCCAGGATCGCTTCCACCGCCGCAATCTCATCCCCCGCCAGCGGCGCCATCTCCACGGCTTTGACCGCATCCAGCACCTGTGCGGGACGGCTGGCACCGATCAGCACGGACGTGACCGCCGGCTGGCGCTTCACCCAGGCCAGCGCCAGTTGCGCGAGCGTACGCCCGCCCGTACGCGCGGCCTCGTTCAGCGCCCCGATCATCTGCAGGCGCTCCGGGGTGATGTGCTCCGGTTTCAGGAACCCGACGTTGCCCGCTGCGCGCGAATCGGCCGGCAGCGCGCCGCCAAGATAGCGGTCCGTCAGCAGGCCCTGCGCCAGCGGAGAAAACGCGATGCCGCCGATGCCTTCCTGTTCGAGTACGGGGAACAGGTCGGTCTCGGCCTGGCGCACCAGCATGCTGTAGCGCATCTGGTGGATCACAAAAGGCGTACCCAGGCGACGCAGCTCCGCCGCCGCGGCGCGCGTGCGCTCGCCGCCGTAATTCGAGATGCCGGCGTACAGCGCGCGGCCGCTGCGCACGATGGTGTCCAGCGCCGCCATCGTTTCCTCCAGCGGCGTGTTCGGGTCGGGACGGTGGTGGTAAAAGACGTCGACGTAGTCCAGGCCCATGCGCTTGAGGCTCTGGTCCAGGCTCGCGACGAGGTATTTGCGGCTGCCCCAGTCGCCGTACGGCCCCGGCCACATCGTGTAGCCAGCCTTCGTGCAGACGACGATCTCGTCCCGGTAGGCTTTCAGGTCCAGGTCGAGGATGCGGCCGAAATTGGTCTCGGCGGAACCGGGCGGCGGGCCGTAGTTGTTGGCCAGGTCGAAGCAGGTGATGCCGTGGTCGAACGCCGTGCGCACGATGTCGCGCTGGCGTTCGAAATCATCGAGCGCGCCGAAGTTGTGCCACAACCCCAGCGACGCGGCGGACAGCCGCAGGCCGCTACGGCCGCAATGCGGGTAGGGCATGCTGCCATAGCGTGCGGCCGCCGCCTCCCACGTCATGGTTTGACGGTGCCCGCGCCGGCAGCGGGGCGGCAGACGTAGATCGTGGCCGGCTTGTTGTCCGGCGAGCGGTACTCGCGCTCGACGGCGGCGCGGGCCGCGTCCACCAGGTCATGCGGGACGACTGCGACGACGCAGCCGCCGAAGCCGCCGCCCGTCATGCGCACGCCGCCGCGGGTGCCGATCACGTTCTTCACGATCTCGACCAGGTTGTCGATGGCCGGCACGGTGATCTCGAAATCGTCGCGCATCGATGCGTGCGATTCGGCCATCAGCTTGCCCAGGCGTTCCAGGTCGCCGGCGGCCAGCGCGTCGGCGGCGGCCAGCACGCGGTCGTCTTCCGTCACCACGTGGCGGGCGCGGCGCAGGACCACCGGATCCAGTTCGGCCGCGCGGGCATTCAGCGTGGCCAGGTCGAGGTCGCGCAGCGCGGGCAGGCCGAAGTGGCGGGCCGCCGTCTCGCACTGCTCGCGGCGCACGTTGTACGCGCTGTCCACGAGGCCGCGCGTCACGTTCGAATTGAAGATCATGATGGCGGCGTTGTCCGGCACCGGCACCGGCTTCACTTCCAGCGAGCGGCAGTCGATCATCAGCGCGTGGCCTTCGACGCCGCACGCGGAGCTGATCTGGTCCATGTTGCCGCACTTGGTGCCGACGAAGTCGTTTTCCGACGCCTGCGCGATCAGTGCGATGTCGATCGGCGACAGCTTGTCGAAGCCGGGCAGGGTGGCGAACAGGCGGCCCACCGCGACGGACAGCGATGCGGACGACGACAGGCCCGCGCCCTGCGGCACGTCGCCGGCGATCGCGAGGTCCATGCCTTGCACGGGCAGGCCGCGCTTGACGAACTGGTCGACGACGCCGCGCACGTAGTTGGCCCACATGGGCTGTTCCAGGCGGGCGATCGGGGCGTCGAGATCGTATTCGTCGACGGCGTCGGCGTAGTCGGCAGCGACGACGCGCACCTTGCGGTCGGCGCGCGGACGGGCGGCGATGGCGGTGCGGTAGTCGATGGCGCAGGGCAGCACGAGGCCGCCGTTGTAATCGGTGTGTTCGCCGATCAGGTTGACGCGGCCGGGGGCCTGGACGAACAGCGTGGGTGCGGCGCCGAAAGCGGTCTCGAAAGCGGCGGCGGTACGGGAAAGACGGGAATCGGTCATGTTAGTTTTGCGGGGTCTCGGATTCAAGATAGTGCACTTCGGACTGCGCGCGCAGGCGGTCGGCCGCCTGTTCCGGGGTCAGGTCGCGCTGGGCTTCGGCCAGCATCTCGAAGCCGACCATGAACTTGCGCACCGACGCGGAACGCAGCAGCGGCGGGTAGAAGTGGGCGTGCAGCTGCCAGCCTTCGGCTTCTGCGTCGGGGATACCATAAGGCGCGCCGTGCCAGCCCATCGAATACGGGAACGAGGTCTGGAACAGGTTGTCGTAGCGGGTCGTCAGGCGCTTCAGCAGGACGGCCAGGTCGGCGCGCTGTTCGGGCTGGAGTTCTTCCAGGCGGCGCACGGCGAAGCGCGGCAGCACGAGCGTTTCGAACGGCCACGCGGCCCAGTACGGGACAATGGCGACCCAGTGCTCGGTCTGGACCACGACGCGTTCCTCCGCTGCGATCTCGCGCTCGGCCACGTCCAGCAGCAGGCGGCGGCCCTGTTCGGCGTGATAGGCCTTCTGCTGGCGGTCTTCGGCAGCGGGCAGGTTCGGCACATAGCTGGTGGCCCAGATCTGGCCGTGCGGGTGCGGATTCGAGCAGCCCATCACGGCGCCCTTGTTCTCGAACACCTGGACCCAGCGGTACCTGGCGCCCAGTTCGGCCGCCTGCGTGCACCACGTGTCGATGACGCCTTCGATGGCCGGCAGCGACAGCTGCGGCAGCGATTTGCTATGGTCCGGCGAGAAGCAGATCACGCGGCTCGTGCCACGCGCGCTCATCGTCTGGAACAGCGGATCGGCGCCGGGCGCCGCTTCCGGCGTGTCCGGCATCAGCGCCGCGAAGTCGTTCTCGAACACATACGTGCCCGTGTAGTCGGGGTTCTTYTCGCCGTTGACGCGGGTATTGCCCGGGCACAGGTAGCAGGTCGGGTCGTGCGCGGGCTTGGCCGAGCGGTCGATGGCTTCCTGCTGTCCCTGCCAGGGACGCTTGGCGCGGTGCGGGGACACGAGGACCCAGTCGCCCATGAGCGGGTTGTAACGGCGGTGCGGGTGGTCGGATGGATTGAACATGATCTTTTTCTGCGATTCGGATGGACGGAAAGCCGCAGAGGCTCGTGCGGCGCGCGGGCCGGCGGCGGTTCGCGCCGGCGTTTGCGGCCATTCTACCGTCGGCGGCGCCGCGCACGGCTGCGCAGGCGTGCGAGCTTTTCCTGTGGCAAGAAGCATAACGTCATGGCGGGAAATGAGTTATACCCAATGCGGCCCGATATATCTTGTTTTCGTATGGTAAATACACCTTTTCCTAGCGCGGGCGTTGCAATCTGAGCAATAGCCACGCGAGTCCGCCCGTCACGAGGGTCGTGAATCCGAGCACGACCCAAAAACCATGCGGATGCTGGGCCAGCGGCACCCCGCCCACGTTCATGCCCAGCAGGCCGGCAATCAGGTTGATCGGCAGCGCCATCACGGTGACGATGGTCAGCAGGAACAGGCTGCGGTTGTTGTCTTCGTTGACCCGGGCCGCGATCTCTTCCTGCAACAGCTTGATCCGTTCCTGCAGCGCCGCGAGGTCCGACAGCACGACCGTGAATTCCTCGGTCGACTGGCGCAGTTCCTGGCGGTCTTCCGGCGCCACCCAGGCCGGCGGCCGCTGCAGCAGGCGGAACAGGGCGGCCGGCTCCGGCGCCAGCAGGCGTTGCAGGCGCACGAGCACGCGGCGCAATCCGCCAAGGTCTTCGCGCCGGCGCGTGAGGCGTCCGGCCAGCAGCTGGTCCTCGGCTGTATCCACGCGCGCCACGGCGTCGCGCACGATCTGGACGAGCACGTCCGCCTGGTCGCGCAGCAAATGCACGAGCAGTTCGACGGACGAGCGCAGCGGCGCCCCCTGCAGCACGTCCTGGCGCAGGCGTTCGATGGATTCCAGCGGTTTGCGTCGGGCGCTGATCACACCGTGCGGCGTCACGTGTACCCACAGCGTGGAGATCTCGGCCGCATCCACGGTGAAGTTGTGCAGCACGTCGTTGACGACCGCGATCAGGGCGTCGTCCGCGATTTCGATGCGCGTGGAGCGCGAGCCCTGGTGCAGCGTCTCGTAGAATTCGTCGGGCAGGCCGGCGTGGGCGCGCAGCCAGCGCTCGCTGGCCGCGTTGGACAGGTTGAAGTGCAGCCAGACGAACTGGCCGGGCATGGGGGCGTGCAACCAGGCCTCGGCTTCCATGGCATCGATGGACGCGGCCTGCGCCGCGTCCTTGAACAGGAAGCCCCAGACCAGCCCCGAGACGTCGGAGCCATAGTTGAACGCCGGTGTCGCCATCATCCATCCCATGCAGACAAGAGGTGACGGCATTGTAGTGCATGCGCCGGCACGGACCTCGTCAGGCCGAGAGGGTCGCGTCGTGGCGCTTGCCGGCGATGGTCACGTTGGCGAGCTTCAGGCCGCGCACATTGTAGGTGTACCACGGGTTCGCGCCGTTGACCGGCGTGCCGAAGTCGCAATCCGTGATCGTCACGTCGCGCACCGGCAGCACGGCCGGGGCGGGTGCCGGGCCGTTGTAGTCGGACGCCACGGGGCCCAGTACGACGAACGCCTGGAAGCACGACGCGCGCCTGCCGTCTTTCGTCCTCACGTTGCCCACCTTGATCTTCGAGATGTGCACGTCGCGCACCTCGGGCGGGCGCACGCGCACGTTGTCCGCGCGGGGCGTGTAGTCGCAGTCGAACGTGACGACGGCGCCGGCCGCGGTGGCGACCGTCCTCGATGCGATCGGAGAGCCGGGCAGCGAGGCGTAGAAGGCGGGACTCGTCTGCACGCCGTTCGGAATGCTGACGTTGCGCACGTAGAAGTTGCGCAGGAATCCGCCGCGGTTCAGATTCGTCTTCAGGCGGATCGCCGTGTTCAGCGGGTTCGTGGCCCAGTTCATGTTCTCGAACACGAGGTCTTGCGCGTATACGTTCTGGATGCCGCCGGCCATCTCGCTGCCCAGCGTGACGGCGCCGTGACCGCTCTGCATCGTGCAGTGCTGGATCACGATGTTCTGCGACGGACCGTACTGCGTGTCGAGGTTCTTGCCGGCCTTGATGGCGATGCAGTCGTCGCCCGTGTTGAACTGGCAGTCTTCGACGAGCACGGTGTCGCAGGCCTCCGGATCGAAGCCGTCGCTGTTCGGTCCGAGGCTGTTCGCGTGCACATTGCGGATCGTGAGGTTGCGACACGCGACGGGATGGTGCTGCCAGAACGGCGTGTGCATCACCTGGTAGCCTTCCAGCAGCRCGTTCGTGCACCCGATCAGCTGGATCATCGGCGGACGCAGGTAGTGGCCCAGGCCGAACACGCGCTTCTCGAGCGGCACGCCGGCCTCGGACAACGCGGGCAGGCAGGCGTCGTCGGCGCGCCATTTGTCGCCTTCGCCCTGGATCAGCAGCCGCCTGGCGTCCGGCAGGCCGGGCGCGACGTCCGCCAGCGACTTCGGATTCAAGTCGTTGACCTGGTTCTGCGCCAGCTTGCCGGGCACGTAGTTCGGCGACTTGTCCTGCGCGATGGAATTGATCGTGGCATTCTTGCCCTTCCACGTCCACCAGCAGTCGGCGCGGCCCGGGAACGGCACGCCGCCCTGGCCGTCGAGGATCGCGGTCCAGTCGTCGCCGGTGAGCGCGATATTGTCCTGGTCGCGCGCATAGATCATCGATGAAAAATTCAGGCAGTCGTTGCTCTGCCAGCGCGACACCACGAGCTTGCCGTTCGCGCCGCAATCGACGTCGCCGTATTTCGCGTAGTCGGCCGGCTCGTTGCTGAAGTAGACATGCGCGCCGCGGGCCAGGTGCACGTTCACGTTCGACAGCAGCACGATGGGGCCGGCGCAGTACCAGTCGCCCTTCGGGATGACGACGCGGCCGCCGCCATCGGCATGGCATTTCGCGATGGCGGCCTTGATCGCCGCGTAGCAGTCGTGCGCGTCCGGCGCCGGCGTCTGCAAGGTGGCCTGGTCTTCGAACGACACCCACGCCTTCACGGGCGCCAGCGCGCACGGGGCGGCGCCGAAGTCGGTCACGACGTAGTCGGCCTTGCGGAATTTGACCGGGTTGGCGAGCCGGCGCGCGATGCGGGCCGCTTCGGTCCACGGATCGCCGGCGTGCGCGGCCTTGTCTGCGGCGGCGAGGACGTGCGCGGGGCCGGACAGCACCAGGCCCGCCGCGGCGGCGGTTTTCAGAAAGCCGCGGCGGGCGTCGGGGGATTGTTTCATGGTGTCTCCGTCATTCGATGGTGTTGTCGTATTCGCCGAGGTAGATGTCGGCGGGCACGGGCCGTGGCCCGTCGCCCAGGGCGCCGGCCGGATCGAACGTCGTGCCGGCCAGGTTGTCCCAGAAATCGTCGGAGCTGAATTGCGCCGGGCGGTGCGCCAGCGTGCCGTTGCGGTTCCATTCCGACCAGGGCGTCGTCTTTTCGAAATGGGGGCCGATGCGCGAGCGCAGGATCACGGCCTTGCCCACCGTTTCCAGCGTGCGCTTGCGGATCGTGCCGTTGGGCGCCCGGTAGACGTCCACGTCGCCCAGCCGGCACGTGTAGCCGTCGACCGGGATGAAACCGTAGGGCGTGCAGCGCTCGTTGTGGAACCACTGGCGGGCGAAATGGAACTGCGTGCCCGCCGGTCCCGGCGCGTCGCTCGTGAAGCGGCAGCCGTCGAACACGAAGCCGTACCTGGCCCGGCGGTTCGTGTCCGGCGCGGCCACGTAGGAGGCGGCGCGGCCGCCGATGGCGTGCACGTCGCAATCCTTGAATACGGCGATCGTGTCGCCGAAGATGAAGTCGACGTCGCCCTCGATGTGCGTCGCGCGGAAGAAGCTGCGTACCGTCGCGCTCCCATCCTGCGAGTTGAGAAACAACGTATCCTGCAGGCCGAGCAGGCGCACGCGCTCGAACTGCGCCTTGTCCGCGCCGTCCACGCGCAGCGCGACGGCCTGGTGGTGCACGCGGCTGCCGCCCGTCGTGTCGGGGCAGTGGTCGCCTTTGCACTCGGCGTGCGTGCCCTGGTTATACGCATTTTCGATGGTGAGGTTGCGGGCCTGGAAGCCGTCCGCGCGCACCCACACGGTGGCGGAGCCCGTCGTCTGCAGCGCAGGCAGATCCTTCAGCGCGGCGTACATCGCGCGTACGGCGGGCGCCGCGTGCTCGAACTGGGCGGCATGGCGGGTGCGGTAAGCCTCGCCCGTCGTCGACGCGTCGAGCGCGGCGCTGATGCGCACGGCCTGTGGATCGGCGCCGGTGCCCACCAGGGAGATCGGCGGCGCGCCGGGTGGCACGTAGACGAGTTCGCGGTAGGTGCCGGGCGCGATGCCGATGACGACGCGGCGCTTGCCGCCGGCCATCACGGCCCGGCTGACGGCCGCTTGCACGGTGGCGAAGCGCGTCGCGCCGTCGGCGGGCACCTGCGCGTCGACCGTGTAATCGGATTTCAGGTCGGCATTCGTCACGAGGGGATCGGCCAGCGGATCCCACGGGTCGATCCGCTCGTTGCCGATGGTGCCCACGTATTGCAGCACGGTGCGGTAGTCGTAGGCGCGGGCCTGTCCGGCCGTCAGCCGCGGCCGCGGGTTGCGGGCGACCGGTTCAGGGAACGGCAGGAAGCGGCCCGCGCAATCGGCACCCGCCGCGAACGTGCCCTGCACGCGGGCGTGCTCCTGCTTCACGTCCGATCCGGCCGCGATCGCGACGTCGCGCAGGTCCAGCACGAGCGGATGCGCGTCGTCATAGCCCTGCAGCAG
>NZ_JBFUDR010000016.1:0-40014 GCF_056404615.1 Massilia sp. P2_C2
GGGATCGCGCCACCTGACCCGCAAGCCGAGAAAGCGCGGCGGCGTGGCCAGGCGGCGCGGCATCAACAAGGAACACGATTGCCTGCTCGTKGCACGTGACCGTACCGGWCAGACGCTCGACTTCCATACCGGACGCGGGCCGGTGACGGCCGAAMARCTGCACGTATGCCTTGGACCGCTACTGCCGGCCGATGTCTTGCTGATCAGCGATGCAGCTGGATCGTATCGCCGTTTCGCAAAGGAGGCCGGCATCACGCACGAGGTAGTGAACGGGAAAGCCGGCGAACGGGCGCGCGGCGCGATCCATATCCAGAACGTGAACGCGTGGCACAGCCGTTTTAAAAGCTGGCTCGTGCGCTTTCGCGGTGTCGCAAGCCGCTACCTGATCAACTATTCGGGATGGCAGAGGTTGCTGGACGCGCGCCGCCTGACGACTCCGGCTGACTGGCTGCGCGCTGCGGTCCAGCTCGGTTAGCGGGTTGGTGCTCGTTTACCGAATCAACGCGAACACAGCCTAAACAAAAAACCGCCAGGCTCACGCACTGGCGGTTTTATATGATGATGAACAGGGGCCCTACATGCCGTAACAAACGATGCTGCTGCATGAAGCCGGCTCAGGCACGTTTTGCCTTCTGTTCAGCCGTCAGGCGCTTGCCGACGACGACGATGGTGATCATCGGSGATTCCATGACCGGCGCCTTCACGATGACGGACTTGGAAGCGACCGGCAGCGGAGCGGCGGGTGCTGCGAACGCGTTGACCACGCTCGTGGCGACGAGGACTGCTGCGACAAAGATGGTTTCCATGTTCTTGGCGATGTTCATTTTGTTTCTCCGGTTCGTTGACTGTAAGCACATTATGCGAACTGGCGAGATATAAAGCCAATTTCAATTTCTGATGCTCAACATTATTCCTGGAAATATCTCTGCAATTCGTTACTGCTGAGATATCACAACAATGAATGAGTTGATCCAAGATCATGAATGAAGTGGCAGGAATGTCTGGTTCGCGCACGAGCTGCCATCGTTTTCCGCGCCGGGAATAAAAAAACCGCCAGGCTCACGCACTGGCGGTTTCAAGAGCTTATCCAAGTAGGGTGGGCACCCCTGTGCCCACCATGCGTTGCTGCCACGCATACGTTTGGTGGGCGGAGGGCCGCCCACCCTACCAGTCCGCGTCTACCGAGACCGAGGCTTACTGCGCCGCTGCCGCCGCGTCATCCGCGGCTGCTGCCTTCATCGACAGCTTCAGGCGGCCGCGCTCGTCGGTCTCGAGGACCTTCACACGCACCTGCTGGCCTTCCTTCAGGTAGTCGGCCACGGCGTTGACACGCTCG
Source organism: Massilia sp. P2_C2 (assembly GCF_056404615.1). Lineage (NCBI taxonomy): Bacteria > Pseudomonadati > Pseudomonadota > Betaproteobacteria > Burkholderiales > Oxalobacteraceae > Massilia > Massilia sp. P2_C2. The sequence continues at coordinate 1,337 of NZ_JBFUDR010000016.1, forward strand.
TTGGCGATCTGCGAGATGTGCAGCAGGCCATCCTTGCCCGGCATGACCTGCACGATGGCGCCGAAGTCCAGCAGCTTCAGCACGGTGCCTTCGTAGGTCTTGCCCACTTCGACCGATGCGGTCAGCTCTTCGATGCGGCGCTTCGCTTCCTGGCCGGCGGCGGCGTCCACCGAGGCGATGGTCACGATGCCTTCGTCCGTGATGTCGATCTGCGTGCCGGTCTCTTCGGTCAGCGCGCGGATCACGGCGCCGCCCTTGCCGATCACGTCGCGGATCTTTTCCGGGTTGATGCGGATGGTGATCAGGCGCGGTGCGAAGTCCGACAGTTCGGTCTTCACGGTCGGCATGGCCTTCTGCATCTCGGCCAGGATGTGGTGACGGCCTTCCTTGGCCTGCGCCAGGGCGACCTGCATGATTTCCTTGGTGATGCCCTGGATCTTGATGTCCATCTGCAGCGCCGTGATGCCGTTGGCGGTGCCGGCCACCTTGAAGTCCATGTCGCCCAGGTGGTCTTCATCGCCCAGGATGTCGGTCAGGACGGCGAACCGGCCGCCTTCCTTGATCAGGCCCATGGCGATGCCGGCCACGTGTGCCTTCATCGGCACGCCGGCGTCCATCAGTGCCAGGCAGCCGCCGCAGACGGAGGCCATCGACGACGAACCGTTCGACTCGGTGATTTCCGACACCAGGCGGATCGAGTAGCTGAACTCTTCCGGCGCCGGCAGCGCGGCGACCAGCGCGCGCTTGGCCAGGCGGCCGTGGCCGATCTCGCGGCGCTTCGGCGTGCCCACGCGGCCGGTTTCACCCGTGGCGAACGGCGGCATGTTGTAGTGCATCATGAAGTCGTCGGTGTACTCGCCCATCAGCGCGTCGATCTTCTGGCTGTCGCGGCCGGTGCCCAAGGTGGCGATCACGAGAGCCTGGGTTTCGCCGCGCGTGAACAGCGCGGAACCGTGGGTGCGCGGCAGGACGCTGTTGCGGATCGAGATCGGACGCACGGTGCGGGTGTCGCGGCCGTCGATGCGCGGCTCGCCTTCCAGGATCTGCGAACGGACGACCTTGGCTTCCATGTCGAACAGAATGTTGCCGACTTCGACGCCATCCACGCCCTCGCCCAGCGCGGCCAGCACTTGCGCGTTCATGTCCTTCAGCTTCTGCGTACGGGCCTGCTTGTCGCGGGTCTGGTAGGCTTCGCGGATCTTGCCTTCTGCCAGGTCCTGCACGCGGGCGATCAGCTCTTCGTTCTTCGGTGCCGGTTCCCACTCGACTTCCGGCTTGCCGCCCTCTTCCACCAGCGCGTGGATGGCGTCGATGACGACTTTCATCTGCTCATGGCCGTAGACGACCGCGCCCAGCATGATTTCTTCGGACAGTTGCTGCGCTTCGGATTCGACCATCAGCACGGCGTGTTCGGTACCGGCGACCACGAGGTCCATCTGCGAGGACTTCAGCTGGGCGACGGTCGGGTTCAGGATGTACTGGCCGTTCGCGTAGCCGACGCGGGCGGCGCCGATCGGGCCGTTGAACGGGATGCCGGCCACGCACAGGGCGGCCGAGGCGCCGATCATCGCCGGGATGTCCGGATCGATCTCGGGATTGACCGACAGGACGTGTATGATCACCTGCACTTCATTCAGGTAGCCTTCCGGGAACAGCGGACGGATCGGACGGTCGATCAGGCGCGACGTCAGCGTCTCCTTCTCCGACGGACGGCCTTCGCGCTTGAAGAAGCCGCCCGGGATCTTGCCGGCGGCATAGCTCTTCTCGATGTAGTCGACGGTCAGCGGAAAGAAATCCTGGCCTGGCTTGGCATCCTTCCTGGCGACGACGGTCGCGAGGACGACGGTGTCTTCGACCGTCACGACGACGGCGCCACTGGCTTGACGGGCGATCTCGCCGGTCTCGAGGGTGACGGTGTGGTCGCCGTACTGGAAGGTTTTCGTAACTTTATTAAACATGGGTAATCCCTTTCTATTTGCCGACAGATTTTCAGGCGCTGTCGTTCACCTCACGACGGGCAATTCTCTTAATTCCGGGTCAGAATCTCTTAATTCGGGGTCAGAGCACGAATTTCACGGTTGTGCTCTGACCCCGACTGAATACCGGGTGTGCTCTGACCCCGACTAACTAATTACTTCAGGGTAAAACTCAACAACGGCCAAAACGAAAAATGCCCGCGGCAGTAGAACTGACGCAGGCATTTCGAAGCTTGAGCCGTCTGGCGCAATGCCCAGGAACTGCTGATTACTTACGCAGGCCGAGCTTGGCGATCAGGTCGCGGTAACGGTTCAGATCCTTGCGCTTCAGGTAAGCCAGCAGGCTCTTACGACGGTTGACCATCATGATCAGGCCACGACGGGAGTGGTGATCCTTCTGGTGTTCCTTGAAGTGGCCGTTCAGTTCGTTGATGCGGGCGGTCAGCAGTGCAACCTGGACTTCCGGCGAGCCGGTGTCGTTCTGGCCACGTGCGTTGTCCGCGATGATCGCGGCCTTGTTGATGTTTTCTACGGTCATGATGTTGCCTTTCACATGCGGTGCAAGAGTCGGAACCCAGCGCACCGTGAATTAATAAAAAACCTGGCCTTGAAGCCAAGACCGGAAAGTATAGGGGAAAATGTAAGGCGAAGCCAGTGTTTCCTCGACTTCCGCTAAAATCCCCAGGTTGGCGATGCCGTTTTGGCATCTCCCAAGGACGCCTACCCACGATGAATAACACAATCAAGCACACTGCCTTCGCCCTGGCGCTCGCCGCCTCCCTCGCCGCCTGCGGCACCTTCAACCGCACGCCGCCGGCCGGCACGCCGCTGGCCGAGGTCACAGCCAAATTGGGCAAGCCGGATGCCGTCTACCAGGATCCCGCCGGCGGCCAGGTGCTCGAATACCGTGGCCAGCCCATGGGCCAGTACCAGCACATGGCACGCATCCGCGCCGATGGGCGCCTCGTCTCGTACGAGCAGGTACTGACAAGCGAGAACTTTGCCACGATCAAGCCCGGCAGCTGGATGAAGGACGACGTGCTGCGCGGCTTTGGCCGCCCCGCCGAGGTCGGCCGCGAACGCGTGAACGGCTACGAAGTCTGGTCGTACCGCTACAAGCAGGACAAGCTGTGGAATTCGTTCATGAATATTTATTTCAACGGCCGGGGCGAAGTCGTGCGCACGGAAAACACGCCGGACCCGCTGCTCGACGACCGCTCGAAAGGCTTTTGACACTCACGGAGGCAAGCGATGAGGATCCCGTTCCATTCGACGCTGGCGGCCATCGCCGCCGCACTCGCCCTGTCCGCCTGCGCCCCGATGCTGCACCAGGCGCCGCCCGCCGGCGCGCCGCTGGCCGAAGTCACCGCCCGACTGGGCAGGCCGGACGCCGTCTATCCGGAGCCGGACGGCGGCCAGGTGCTGGAATACCGCGGGCAGCCGATGGGCCAGTTCCAGTACATGGCACGCATCGGCCCGGACGGCCGCCTGGTCTCGTACGACCAGGTGCTGACGAGCGAGAACTTCGCGAAGGTGAAGGTCGACCAGTGGAGCAAGGACGACATCCTGCGCCATTTCGGCCGCCCCGCCGAGGTGACGCGCGTGTACTTCCACAACTACGAGGTCTGGTCGTACCGCTACAAGGAAGCGGGCGTGTGGAACTCGATGATGAGCGTGCACTTCGACCAGCAGGGCGTCGTGCGCCAGATGCTCAACGGCCCCGATCCGATGTTCGACGAGCGCCTGCGCCACCGCTGACACCAGCCAGGACCGGCGCGACAATGCGTGAGAATGCCGGGGCCGGCGCCGGCTATACTCGGGCGGATGACAGTCGCCATACCTCTCCTGCCGCCGCCGCGTGCGGGCCGCCGCACCGCCATCGCGGCCACGCTGCTCGTCCACGCCCTGCTGATCCTGGGCTGGACCATGGCGCGCCGGACGCCGTCCGTCGCCCCGGACCCGGCGCGCACGACGGTCCAGTGGATACGGCTGCCGGCGCCCGCCACCCCAACGCCGCGGCGCGACGAAGCGCATCCACTGCCCATCCGCCCGCGCACGCCCACGCCCACGCTGCCCGGCGCGATCGCCGTGCCGTATCCCTCCCCGGCGGCGGCACCAGCGACATCCGGCGCGAGTCCGCCTGCCGCCGCCAGCGCGGGACCGGCGCCGGACGCGCCCGCCTCGCCAGCCCCACCGCCCCTATCCTCCGGCGCGGCCCTGCTGGAACGCGCGCGCCGCGATGCCGGCGCCGTCGACCGCGCGCTGCGCAAGGAAAACAATCCGTATATCGTCGCGCCGCTGGACAGCCCGCAGATCCGCCTGCGCAACGGGATTGCCGCCGCGGCCCACATGGCGCCCGGCATGGACGAACTGATCAACAACACGGGCGACGGCGCCCGCCGCACGCGCGTCGTCACGGGCGGCAGCACCTATTGCATGACGGAACGCTCGCCGGCGACGAGCATCGATACGATCGAGAAGCACGGCAAGTGGCGACAAACCAATTGCCCGGAGCATGAATCGACGGCCAATGGCCAGGAATGGCGCACGGCGCGCGACTGAGCTGCCGGCGGCGGGAAACAGCGTGCATCTTGCCACCGAAGAGAATATTTTCTCTTTCCACCAAAAAAGTCTGCTGCATTGCAGCAATTAAACTTCGACGCGACAGTTGCGTTGCACCAATAAGATCTGTCGCGCGCACCACACAAGTGCGCGCACGATTCAATTTGGGATTGAACTTTCGCGAAAAGAGACCTAGGCTTGGTGCTCGCGCCTTAACAAACATTTCGGACAAGCGAGTCTACGTTGCGATGCAGCATTTTATTATGACATCCGAATTGGCATGAATGTGCCAGGCGTTTTCGTAACCCGAATCGAATTTACTTTCAAGAGGTCACATATGTTCCTGTTTTCCCAGTCCGTCACGCCCGCCGTACGCTCGCACCTGGACGCCCAGGTCGCATTCCTCAACGATATATCGAAATCGTGGTCGCGTTCGATCCAGCATATCATCGATGCGAACATTCAGCTGAGCCAGACCCTGCTCGAAGAAAGCAGCATCGCCGGCCAGCAACTACTGACCACCAACCACCCGACTGAAGTCATTTCGGCCGCTGCACAGCGTGCCCAACCGGCCGCAGAAAAGATCCGGGCCTACCAGCAACACCTGTCGCGCGTCGTCGCCGACTCCCAGGTCGACCTGGCACGCGTGGCCGAGCAGCACGTGCAGGAGACGTCGCGCACGGCCCGTACGCTGGCCGATGAAGTGGCGCGCGTCGCCACCGAAGAAACGCAGAACAGCCTGCGCAACCATGAGGACACGCTGAAGAATTTCCGCGATCCGTTCCAGGAAGCACGCGCCAACATCAGTGCCCATCGCGGCAACCTGCAAAGCGGCAATGGCGCGGAGGGTGGCGTGCGTGTCGAAGCGGATACGCATGAGGGTACGTTCCGCGGCAACGTCCAGGGCGGCGCGCAGGTCGGCCAGCACAGCCAGCCGCAAGGCAAGTCCGCCAAGGCGAGCTGACGTCCGGCACATGGAATGACCGGGACCGATGGCATGCGGTCCCTGTGCTGCACTGCTGCAGTTTGCGCCCCGCATGGGGCGCTTTTTTTTTGGGGGGGGAAGGCCTGCGCTACGCCGTCAGCGCCGCTCGCTCGGATCGAGGGTCTCCTCGTCCGTCTGGATGATGCTGACGGGCTTGCCCTTGGCGAGGCGCCACAGGTACACGGCATAGCCGGACAGGCCGTACAGCACGAACAGGGGCCACAGGACCTTGGGCGGGTCGATCGCCAGCAGCGCGAGCGCGAGCGCGATCAGGAACACGACGATGAACGGCACCGACTTGCGGAAATTGACGTCCTTGAAGCTGTAGAACGGCACGTTGGTGACCATCGTCAGGCCCGCGAACAGCGCGATGCACCACGAGATCCAGTCGACCTTGCGCGCGCTGACATTGATGTCCGGGTCGGTCATCATCATGACGAAGCCGACGACGAGGGCCGCCGCCGCCGGGCTCGGCAAGCCCTGGAAGAAGCGCTTGTCGACGACCTCGATATTCGTGTTGAAGCGGGCCAGCCGCAGGGCGGCGCCGGCGCAGTAGACGAACGCGGCGATCCAGCCCAGCTTGCCAAGACCGCGCAGCGACCACTCGTAGATGACGAGGGCCGGCGCGGCGCCGAACGAGACCATGTCGGACAGGCTGTCGTACTGCGCGCCGAACTCGGACTGCGTATTCGTCAGCCGGGCGACGCGGCCATCGAGGCTGTCCAGCACCATCGCGATGAACACGGCCCAGCAGGCATGGTCGAAGCGCTGGTTCATCGCCATCACGATGGCGTAGAAGCCGCCGAACAGCGCGGCCGTCGTGAAGGCATTGGGCAACAGGTAGATGCCCCGGCGCGGGCGGGCTCCGGCGGCGTCGGTCTTGCGGACTCGGCTGAAACGGGCGAAGCGGGGCGCCTTGATGGCGCCGGGTTTGCGGCGTCGGGGAGTTATCGGCATAGATTGCTTTTTCCTAACAATGCGCCGGGGGCGCGAACCACGTCATTATAGTGGGCCCGCCCCCGTGTTAGCGAATGGCTACCGTCAGCGGAATTTGACCTTGCCGACGAGACGCATCTGCAGCGTGGTCTCTCCGGGTTCGAAGCTCGGCTCCGGCATCTCGGCCATGTCGGCCCGCTTGGCCTGCATGCGCATCATCGCCGGCGCCGCCTCCGCCTGTCCGCCCGCGTAATTGCCGCTGCCTTCGAAGTCGACCGTGTCGATGACGGCGTCGCCGGGGTTGCGCCCCATTGCGCGCGCGATCGAGGCGATGCGCTCGTTCAGGTTGCGGTACGTGGCCGCGATGCGTTCGTCGTCCAGGCGTTTCGCCAGTTCCGGGCTCACGTGGTAGTCGATGCCGTTCAGGTTGACGACTTTCATCGCGGCGGCGGCCGTCTTCGGCAACGCCTGCAGGTTGCGCGTCTTCACTTCGAGATACTGGCCGACACGCCAGCCGATCGGCACACGGCGCGCGGCCGCGTTCGCCAGCGGACGAGGACCGTCCGGCACTTCCGGATAGACGGGATAGGTGTAGTAGCCGACCGTCTTCAGTTCCGCCTGCGGATCCTCGCGGCGGACGATGTCGGTGCCCTGCTTCATCTTCTGGTTGACGCGCGCGGTGGCGGCGGCGCGGTCCTTGTCCTGTTCCTCGACGGCGAACGTCACGGTCGCCTCGTCGTTGGCATGCTTGACCTCGCCGTACGCGGGCACGATGACGAGGGTGCCGCTCGTCGTAGCGGCGGGCGCGGCCTGCGCCTGCGCCTGGGCTGCAAACGCGATGGTCAGCGCGGACATCAGGACGAGTTTTTTGATGGACATTGTTGTTCTCCTTGACTCCAATCGCGGCGTATTGCCGCAGCAGGAGAACGATAGCCCGTTTTGCGCAAAAGTCGAGTTTATGTAATGGAAAGTTGCAAATGAGTGCAAACGGAGGACACAAAGAAGTGGCGCCCGGCCGGCTGCGGCGCCGACCCGGCGTTGCTGGCGCCGTAAATCCTGCGCTTACTGGTCGCCGGCCACGCGTGCCTGGCACAAGGTGGCAACGGCGTTGGTTACGCGGGTCTCGGTGTGATCCATCCCGTGCGTGTAGATGAAGCTGGCCGCGCCGCTCTTCCAGCCGTGCGGCAGCGCAATCAGCACCGCCAGCTGGGGTTCGTCCATGACCGGAAACGGCAGGCGGGTGTTGCGCAAGCTGAGCACGCCGGGCACGCCGTCCAGCGCCATGTAGTTGCCCTCCACGTCGAAATTCACGCGCTGCACTTCCCCGATGGTGACGGTGGCATGCCCGCGCAGGCTGCCGCGTACAGGATCGACGCTCAGGTTGAGCGCCAGCGTCGGTTCGGCGAGTGTGGCGCTACTGATGCGGTAATTGGCGACAAAAAGCTGGTCCATGGTGAATTCCTGTGTCGAGGTTTGAGAGGCAAGCGCTGGCTTGCGAGATTAACCGGGATGCCCTGCAGTCCCAGCGCAACCACGATAGCGTCCGCCTCTCGACGCCGACAGTATCAGTACGTAACAACGACAAGCGTTACCGTAACAGCGGCGCGGCCTTGCAGGGCCGGCCCAGACAGGCTCAGTCGGGATCGCCGGGCTCGTTGCCCTCCTGCGGATCGAAGACGGCCGTGCCGCCGGTCACGGTGTTTTTATAATGGATGTAGAACGCATAGTTGTGCTGCTTCCGGCACGCATACTTCGTCAGCAGCGACGTCCCTTCCGGCCCGAGCTCGAACGGCAGCGCCGGCGCGCCCTCGGGATTCGGGCTCGTTCTGACCATCGTCCAGCCGTCCAGCGTCGACGCGTAATCGAGCACGAACAGGGTATTGGTTGCGTGCTTCTCGATGAGGTCGCATCGGCTGGCCGCGACCCTGACCATGCTGTCGTTGGGCGACCAATAGGAGTAATTTACCCGTGCGTCGGCCTGGCCGGTGCCCCGGATCGTAATGGTGACGGTGCGCTGCGGAATAGCTGTGGTCATAGAGATTTCTTTCGTGATTGATTGGACAGATAACGCAGGTAGTCCGCATCGCGATAACCGATCTGCCGCAAACGTTCCTCGGCGCTCGCCGCGGCTACCCAATTTCCCATGCACTGATTAATCCTGACCCAGGGATCGAGGACCTGGAAGTCGTGGGTGGTGCTTCCAGTTGCTTGCAACAACATATAAGCGCTTTCGCAGGCCCGCCTGGCCGCCGCGGCATCGCGCGAGGCCGTGCTGATCTGCGCCGACAGCAACAATGCCTTCACTTTCGCCAGCCGGATGCTGTAGTTCGACGCATTCCTGGCATACAGGCGTTCCAGGCTGGACAGTGCGGCGTCGACCTGCTWCGCCGCATCGCTACCCTGTCCTTCCGCGATCATCACCTGCGCCATCCCCAACCGGGCGACCGCTTCGCGCCTGGCCCAGTTGACATTGTCCAGATCAAACTCATGCAACGCGGCCATTCTCGCGTGAATTTCTGCGAGCCGCGCCAGGACAGCCCGCCCGTTGCCGCTCGCATGGGCGAGCAGCTGTTCCTCGAGTTCGAGAAACGCCACCTCGCTTTGCCAACTGCGGTTCTTGCTGTCCTGTACCGCGATCCGGGCGAACAGTTGCCGCGCCTCGCGGTAATCCTCCATGGCTTGCGCGACCATGCCGCGAGCCAGCCGGTTCAGGGCCCGATGCTGCAGCGCCCGCACTTCGCGCTTGACCCACAGGGCGTCGCTCGGCGCGGCGGCGCGCAGGCGCTGGATGATCGCCATCTCGCGGGCAAACAACTGCCCGGCCTCGTCGAGTTCGCCCAGGGATTCGGTGGCGGAGGCCAGCCAGGAATAACTGTCGGCCAGTTCCGCCTGCACCGCGATCGCTTGCGGCTGCCTGGCGAGGGCGCGTTCCTTCAGCGCGATGGAGAGCAAAAACTCGCGCGCCGCGCCGGCCGGATCGCCGCRGGTGGCCGCCAGCGAACCCAGGTTATTGTGCGCGTACGATTGTTCGACCCACCACTCGACTTTGTCCGGTTCCAGCTCATGCAGGCGGTCGCTGAAACCCTGGTATTGGCGCCAATAGGCCGCCGCCTTGTCCCACTCGTTGCGGTCCTTGCTGAGCTGGCCGAGCCAATAGGCGTTCACGCCCACGTTCTTCACGATGTCGGTATCCGATGGCGCCTTCGCGTATTGCTGGGCCAGGATAGCATTGGCGCTGACGAGCGCCGCGATCGCCCCCGGCGAATCGCCGCGCGCCCTGCGCACCTCGGCGATCACCTGCAAGGCCTTGGCCCGCTGCGTCAGCGCGGCAGTCCCGACGCCCTGTTCGACCTCGCGCCCCAGGTAATCGAGTGCCTTCCGGCTCATGCTGTCAAGCAGGTCGAGACGGCCCAGCGGCCGCAGCTTGTCGGCGAAATCGCCCAGCATATAGCTCATGAGGCCTTCCGCTTCCTGGCGCCGCTGTTCGGCCAGGTTGCGCGCCCCCAGGGCGCTGATGCCCAGCGCCCCGACCAGGACCGCCAGCACCACGATGCTGCTCATCGCGAGAACCCGCAGGCGCTCGCCGCGCCGCGCGCGATGATCGGAGGACCGGATCAGTTGCGATTCCTCGTCGTTCAAGCGGAATACGCCGGCTTGCTGCAAACCCTTGGCCGCATCGAGCTCCTTGCCTCGCGGCAGCAAGAGTTCGTTGCTGCGCCCTTCCGCCGCCCAGCGCGCCGCCAGTTGCGCGAGCCTGGCGCGCACGATCAAGGCGCCACGGTGCGCCTCGATCCAGTCGCGCATCCGGGGCCAGCGCCGCAGGATCGCTTCATGCGCGATACCGAAGCTCGGGATTTCGCCGCTGAGGTCGCTGACCATCAGGCGGCTATCGACCAGCGCCGTCACCATCTGCCGTTCGGCGTCGCTGCGCAGGGCCGACCACGGGGCGCGCCGGCTCGTGACCGTCTCTTCGTTCGGCGAAAGGACGACCACGAGCGACATGACGTGGGCCAGCGACGCCGTCTGCGCGTCGTCGAGCTGCGCCATCACCTGTTCGGCGCGCTGCGCAATCGCACCTTCGACGCCGCCGACACGACGCAAGGCTTCGAAGCTGAGCTCGCCGGTGTCGGTGCGCAGGCGGTACAGCTCTTCCAGACAGTATTGAAGCAGGGGCAAGCCGTCCGGGCTGCCCGCCGCACTGGCGCACAAGACGTCGTCGAGCCGGGTATGCGTCCGGGAATCGGTACCAAAATGCAAACCCGCCGCTGCGGCGGGCAAGCGGATGATCTGGGCAATATCGGCGAAGCCCGGCGGTGCCAGGTCGAAGTGCGCACCGTTCGCCTTGCCTTCCATCAGGATCGGATGCTGGGCAATATGCGGATAAAAGTCGTTGCGACAAGCGACGATCAGCAGGATCGACCCGCTCCGCGCGAGCAACCCGAGCAAGTCGAGAAAAGTCTGGCGCGCTGCCAGGCTCACCCTGGCGTTGTCGAACAGGGCCTCGAAACGGTCGATGAACACGCCGAAGCGCGGTGACTGGGCGGCGCTGGTGGCGGTGTGGCCCGCCAGGCCGGCCTGGAGCGCGCGCAGCACCGCATGCAGATCATATTCGAACTGGTGTCCCAGTGAGGTCGCGCTGGCGCCGGCAAAGACGCCGGTATCCGCGACATGCAGGTCGAGCATCGCGCTGGCGAGCCCGATGAGCAATGTTTCCTCGCCGGCGTCGCTGGCCTCGCCCAAATCGAAGGTCGTGGTCGAGACCAATGCCAACCCGGCCGGCGCGCGCGCCGGCGACAAGGCGGGGAACAGCCCTGCCCGTACCAGCGAGGTCTTGCCGGAACCGCTGGAACCGAGCACCAACTGCAGCGCGAGACCCGCCCGGACTTGCGCCTCGGCCGATGCCGCCAGCTGGCGCGTCGTCTCATCGCGGCCGAAAAACACTTGCGCATGCTCTTCGTCGAACGCTTGCAGCCCCCGGAACGGCGACTGGCCTTGCCAGCACGGTGCGGCCGGTACCTGGTCGAAAGTGACGGCGGCCAGCGTACGGTAGCCGCGCTTGCGGATGGTTTCGATATAGGTCGGCGCGCTGGCCGTATCGCCAAGCAGGCGGCGCAGCTGTGCGATCGTCTTGTGTACCGGGTTATCGCCGTAGACGCCGGTGCGCCAGCATTGCTCGAGCAACGCGTCGGCACTCACGATTGCGCCCTGCGCGCCGCATAACACTTCCAGCACGTCCATGGCCCGCGGTTCCATTTGGCGGCGCTCCCCGGCGCGTTCGACGCTGTTGCTTAGTGGATCGATCCGCCATTCGCCAAAACGAAACGCCTTCTTATTCATCAGGATTCGCTAAACCAGTCGTGCAAGGAAACCATCGATTTTGCATTTGCTCAATATATCGCATTCTTGCCTATTTTTATATGTTGTTGATAATTTACCCACTCGGCATGACAAGAGTCCGATGATAGCCGCCAAGTTGCGCTTACAGTCTTAATAAAATCAATCACTTAGCGATCGGAAGGAAACCGGAAGGTAAGGAACGGGTCTCGAAACTAGAGTTCGGCAACAACGACACACAGCCTTTCGGGAGAACGCCATCAATACCAGCATCCTCAGCGCCGCAGCACAGTCCGCGCCGCCCGCCTTCCATGCGCCCCCGTCCTTGACCGCACTGACACAGCCTTTGTGCAAGGCAGAAATCCTGGCCTGCCTGGCGCGGCTGCGGGCCAGCCAACTGTTCTGCAAGGCGCACAGGCTGAGCGGGCTGTTGCAATTCCTCGTCGAAAAATGCCTCGAGGGAAGCACACGCGACACCACGGAATACGGTATCGGGATCGACGTGTTCGACCGCGATCCCGCCGTCTACAGCACCGGTGACGACCCGATCGTGCGGGTGCAGGTGGGACGCCTGCGCGAAAAGCTGAAGTCGTATTACGCGGGCGCCGGAAGTTGCGACGACGTGGTGATCGCCATCCCGCCGGGGAGCTATATGCCGGTCATACGACGGGCCGCCGCCAGCCTGGGCCGGCTCGAAACCCGTCGTCTGCTGGCGATCCGCCCGCTGCGCAGCGTCGGCGACGCCGCCGCCGGCACGGCATTCGCACGGGGCTTGAGCGAAGAACTGAGCTACCGCCTGTTCCGCGAATTCGGCGACAAGGTCGTGTCCTACGGCTTTCCGCAAGAGCGCGGCGGTCGGCCGACGGACGTCTCGAGCCATCTGCTCGAAGGCAGCGTGCGTTTCGATGGCGACCTGGTGCGCACCGCCGTGCGTCTCATCGACGCGGCCTCCGGCGCGATCGTCTGGTCCGTGCAACAGGACCGCCGCGGCAATCCGGGCATCCCGTTGCAGGAAGACCTCGCAGAAAGCATCTGCGCGGCCTTGAACCAGTATTTTTGTCACGGCTGAGGCCAACTACTCCACGAGGAAAGCATGTTACGAGGCATCGACGTCAGCGCCGAGAGCGGCGAAATCGACTGGGCCCGGGTGAAAGCCGCAGGGATGTCCTTTTGTTTTATCCGTGCAGCCTACGGTGACGTGGCCGATGAGCGCGCAATGGCGAATCTGGAAGGGGCACGAGCCGCCGGTCTGGTTTGCGGGGTTTACCACTTTCTACGCGTCAGCCGGAATGCCGCGGTCCAGATTCGATTGATGGAAAACCTCATCACGACGCTGCGCGTCAGCCCCGGGCATCTGCCGCCCGTGGTCGATGTCGAGGACAACCCCATCTACGACGGCGCCTGGAAGTCCGGCGATAACAGGGCCTATCTTGCGCTGCTGGCCGGATGGATCGCCGCCATGCGAAACCGGCTCGGCGCGCATCCGCTTATCTACACCAGAGCAAGCTTCTGGGAACAACTGGGCCATCCTGCCGCGTTCTCGGATTGCCCCCTGTGGGTGGCCAGCTGCCGTAGTGATCGACCGACGCYGCCGTCGGGTTGGAACGACTACGCCTTTTGGCAAAGTAGCGAGCGCGGCAAGGTGGACGGGGTTCCCGGCCACGACGCCGACATCAGCTATTTCCGTGGCGCCGACCCGGCGGCGCTCGCGGCCATGACGCTGAAACCGGTGGACTTTCTCCAAGCGAAAAAAGTGGGATGGCGCTAGTTTGTCGTCGGCGCGACTGTGATCCCGTTCGGCTACGGACAAGACGACCACATGATGAAAATCGCCGGCCCGCGCCGGCGATTTTCGTTTTTCGCGCCCCGTCACGAAGGCTTGTTGCCGGTATTCGTGAACTGGCGGTTGCCTGACGTGTGGGCCCGGCCGGCATAACGGGCAGGTTCAACGTAACACGCCGAGTGTTACGTGAAGATACTTACAGCACCGTCTACGTAGCCCTAAGCTGACCCCGAGGTATTCGAATTGCCAGGCGCCGCCGACATGCTGGTCGCCTGTTTGTATCCACCCAACGAGGATCGCTATGAACCAGAATTGCGTAGATCATGTACCGTCGAACGGCAACAGCGCCGCGCCTGGCCATGTCGTCCTACCGGTGATGCCGGCCAATCCGCAGATGGACGATGTTCAGGCAGCATTCCAGGCGATGCCTGTGCAGGGGACCCGTCAATATTATGCGTGTCCCACGCCCCCCCACCGATGCCGCCGGACTGCTTGAATCGCATTTCAAGGGGGTGGCCAGGTTCGCGGACAAACTGATTTTCACCCACACGAACCTGGATCCTTGTTGGGCCCCCTGTTCTTCCAGTGCCGATGGCAAATACCTGGTCGGTACCATGGTCCGTTCGGGCGACCAGGGCGAGATCGACGAGGTCGGCGATACGGCGCCCCCCGGTTGGCCTCACCCCTGCGCCGCGCAGGCCTGTGGAAGTTTCATGGCCATGGGCATCCAGCAATCGGCGAGCGGCAGCGGTTCGAACGCTTCGGAAATTCAGGTCTACGATCTGCGCAATTGCCTGCTTGGTCAACCCATCACCTTGTTAGGAACAATCCAGCGCCCCGACGACGGCATCAACGGCGTTGGCATGAGCAGGGAGGCCGGCCCCGACGGCAGGTACCTTATTGCGGGCGTCAACGGAACGTCGCTTACCGTGTATCGATCCACGACATCGACGCTTCTGCCATGGGGGGCGACACAGTTTGTCCAGGTGCTTCAGGTGTCCGACTTTCCGGATTCGGGCGCCGGCCTTGCGCTTATCACGCAGACGCACGGCAGCCTGTTCCTGGTCTCGCTCAACGCTGATGACAACGGGGCCAATTCCCATATCGGCTTGTACAAGCTGGACCTGGACGCGGTGCCCCCTGCCTGCCATGCCTTGCTGCAGAAAGGGATGAGCATTCCGGGGATGAGTGATTCGCTGACGATCCTGGAAGCCTATCTGAAAAACGCACAGCCCTTGTGGGGCTCCCTGTTGGCCGGCCTGCTGGAGCTGGGTAACGAAGTGCTCAACAGCTCATTTCGCTGGGGTAAAGGCCTGTCGATAACTTCGGCCACAAGCATGGAGATCTACGCAACCGACCGCAACGTCGTCCCGCTGTCCCATCTGCCGAACAGCGGCTCGAAAAAGGATTTCTCCATCGTGGGATGGGCACCAATTACGGGACGCCAAGCTTTCACGTAGCGTGTGTGCTGGAAAAATTTGCGGTGCCAGGCGCTGCGGCTCAGATCTGGAGCACTGTGGGCATCTCCGGCGGGGCCGACCTCGTGCTGGCCATCGCGGTGTTAGACCCAAGCAAGGTTACTCCGTCCCCCGGTGGCACGACGATGATTCCTATCCCGACGGGCGCGTTCTTCACATTCAATGACGGTACGGCCAATCCTGCTGCGAACATGCTTCAGCAGTGTGTCGCGGAGTAGAAGGAAAGCACTGTTCAGCACATAGACATGGACAACACTTGTCGAGAGACATAGGTACCACCTCTCGAGAATACGGCTGACAAGCCGACTTTGCAATCCTGAAAAAAAAACGCCCCCGACTGGCGGGGGCGTTTTTCGCGTCAGCTAACGACGATCAGTTCTTCGACTGGTCGACCAGCTTGTTCTTGGCGATCCACGGCATCATCGCGCGCAGTTGTGCGCCGACCGTCTCGATCTGGTGCTCGGCGTTCAGGCGACGACGCGAGATCAGCGTCGGGGCGCCGGCCTTGTTTTCCAGGATGAACGACTTGGCGTATTCGCCGGTCTGGATGTCCTTCAGGACGGCACGCATCGCATTCTTGGTGTCTTCGGTCACGACGCGCGGGCCGGTGACGTATTCGCCGTATTCCGCGTTGTTCGAGATCGAGTAGTTCATGTTGGCGATGCCGCCTTCGTAGATCAGGTCGACGATCAGCTTCAGCTCGTGCAGGCACTCGAAGTAAGCCATTTCCGGGGCGTAGCCGGCTTCCACCAGCGTCTCGAAGCCGGCCTTGATCAGCTCGACTGCACCGCCGCACAGCACGGCCTGCTCGCCGAACAGGTCGGTTTCGGTTTCTTCACGGAAGTTGGTTTCGATGATGCCGGCCTTGCCGCCACCGTTGGCCATCGCGTACGACAGGGCGATGTCGCGGGCTGCGCCCGACTTGTCCTGGTACACGGCGACCAGGTGCGGCACGCCGCCACCCTGGCGGTAGGTGCCGCGCACGGTGTGGCCCGGGGCCTTCGGAGCGACCATGATCACGTCGAGGTCGGCGCGCGGCACGACCTGGCCGTAGTGCACGTTGAAGCCGTGCGCGAACGCCAGCACGGCGCCCTGCTTGATGTTCGGTTCGACGTTGTTCTTGTACACGTCGGCGATGTTTTCGTCCGGCAGCAGGATCATGACGACGTCGGCGTTCTTGACCGCTTCGTTGACTTCAGCGACCTTGATGCCAGCCTGTTCGACCTTGCCCCAGGAGGCGCCGCCGCGGCGCAGGCCGACGGTGACGTTGACGCCCGATTCCGTCAGGTTCTGGGCGTGTGCGTGGCCTTGCGAGCCGTAGCCGATGATGGCGACGTTCTTGCCTTTGATCAGGGAGAGGTCGCAGTCTTTGTCGTAGAAAACTTTCATGATTATTCCTGTGCTTTTATATCTATCGTTTATTCGAACGTTTGGTGGGCTCGGGGAGCCCACCCTACATGTTGTGTTGGCCGTAGGGTGGGCTCCCAGAGCCCACCAGAACAACCACCGGCGTTAAACCTTGAGGATGCGCTCGCCGCGGCCGATGCCGGAACCACCCGTGCGGACGGTTTCGAGGATCGAGGCGCGGTCGATGGCGTCGATGAAGGCATCCAGCTTGGTCTTCGCGCCCGTCAGCTCGATCGTGTACGTTTTTTCCGTCACGTCGATGATGCGGCCGCGGAAGATGTCGGCGGTGCGCTTCATTTCTTCGCGCTCCTTGCCCACTGCCCTCACCTTGATCAGCATGAGCTCGCGCTCGATGTGCTGGCCTTCGGTCAGGTCGACCACCTTCACCACCTCGATCAGGCGGTTCAGGTGCTTGGTGATCTGCTCGATGATGTCGTCCGAGCCCGTCGTCACGATGGTCATGCGTGACAGGGTGGGATCTTCGGTCGGCGCCACGGTCAGCGTCTCGATGTTGTAGCCGCGTGCCGAGAACAGGCCCACGACGCGCGACAGCGCGCCGGCTTCGTTTTCCAGCAGGACGGAGATGATGTGTCGCATTACAGGTCCTCCGATCCGAGCAGCATTTCCGACAAGCCTTTACCGCTCTTGACCATCGGCCAGACGTTTTCGCTACGGTCGGTAATGAAGTTCATGAACACCAGGCGGTCCTTCATGGCGAAGGCGTCGCGCAGCGCACCCTCGACGTCGCCCGGCTTCTCGATGCGCATGCCGACGTGGCCATAGGCCTCGGCCAGCTTCTCGAAGTCCGGCAGCGAATCCATGTACGATTCGGAATAGCGCGAACCGTAGTCGAGTTCCTGCCACTGGCGCACCATGCCCAGGAAGCGGTTGTTCAGGAGGATGATCTTCGGCGTCAGGTGATACTGCTTGCAGGTCGCGAGTTCCTGGATGTTCATCTGGATCGAACCCTCGCCCGTGATGCAGGCCACGGTCGCACCCGGGTTCGCCATCTGCACGCCCATCGCGTACGGCAGGCCCACGCCCATCGTGCCCAGGCCACCGGAGTTGATCCAGCGGCGCGGCTTGTCGAACGGGTAGTATTGCGCGGCCCACATCTGGTGCTGGCCCACGTCCGACGTGACGTACGCGTCGCCGCCGGTCACTTCCCACAGCTTCTCGACGACGGACTGCGGCTTGATGAGTTCATCCGAGGTCGCATAGCGCAGGCACTCGCGGCCGCGCCAGTCCTCGATCTGCTGCCACCATTTCTGCACGGCCGGGTTCGGGCGCTGCTCGGCGGCGTCCAGCTGCGACAGCATCTCGACCAGCACGTCCTTGACGTTGCCGACGATGGGGATGTCCACTTTCACGCGCTTCGAGATCGACGACGGGTCGATGTCGATGTGGATGATCTTGCGCGGATTGCTCGCGAAGTGCTTCGGGTTGCCGATCACGCGGTCGTCGAAGCGGGCGCCGATGGCGATCAGGACGTCGCAGTGCTGCATCGCCATGTTCGCTTCATAGGTACCGTGCATGCCGGGCATGCCGACGAATTTCCTGTCGGTGGCGCGATACGCGCCCAGGCCCATCAGCGTGTTCGTGATCGGGAAGCCGAGCTTGTCGGCCAGCTTGTTCAGTTCGTTCGAGGCATTCGCCAGGATGACGCCGCCGCCCGTGTAGATCATCGGACGCTCGGCCGCCAGCAGCAGTTGCACCGCCTTGCGGATCTGGCCCGCGTGGCCCTTGTCGACGGGGCGGTAGGAACGCATCTCGATCTCTTTCGGATACGAGTACACGGCCTTGTGCATGCTGACGTCCTTCGGGATATCGACCAGCACCGGGCCCGGACGGCCGGTACGTGCGATATAGAAGGCTTTCTTGATGGTTTCGGCAAGGTCCTTGACGTCCTTGACGAGGAAATTGTGCTTGACCACCGGGCGCGTGATGCCCACGGTGTCGCATTCCTGGAATGCGTCCTGGCCGATCGCATTGGTCGGAACCTGGCCGGTAATCACGACCATCGGAATCGAATCCATGTATGCGGTGGAAAGGCCGGTGACGGCATTGGTGACGCCCGGACCGGACGTGACCAGGCATACGCCCACTTCATTCGAGCTGCGCGAATACGCGTCGGCCGCGTGCACGGCTGCCTGCTCGTGGCGTACCAGGATGTGCTGGAATTTGTCCTGCTTGAAGATGGCGTCGTAGATGTAGAGAACCGCACCGCCGGGGTAACCGAAGACGTGCTTCACGCCCTCTTCCGCCAGGCAACGGACTACGATCTCAGCGCCCGTGATGGGAGCTGCTGCGTCGTTACTCATGATACGTTTCCTTTCAAAACCCATAGGGAGATTGATCGGATGCTCGTCCCTGACGAGATACGTGTCACGCAACAGTGCTCATGCTTCCCTTCTTTCTGCGGTCACGACGATCTTTCAGGATACCGTAGGATCCTTACGAAACGTCGCTGGACGCAACTCGTTCGGCTTGAGTTACTGTAGCGGAATGCGAATCTCTCGCGCTTGTGGCACGGGTTGGAGCAAACTGCCTACATTGTGAAAGCGCGCCATGCCGAGAATGACTTTGTGTGACAAACTGGCTTGACAATATGCTTTGGGGGTCTAAAGCGTTCTATACCTTACTGCGTTGCACCATTCTGGTCAAGACAAATATTTATTTTTCACGGTTTCGTATGCATTAACGTCATAGTGGGCACGGGGTGCCCACCCTACGATATGCATATTGCCGTAGGGTGGGCTCCCCGAGCCCACCAAACGACAGCTCAAGCCGTATCGTCGGGCAGCCACGCGCCGGCAGCGGGCCGCGCCTCCAGCCGCGCCATCCATGCCGCGATGGCGGGATACCCTGGCCGTTCGTTCATCGGCGTCTTGCGCCAGCGGTGCGCAGACAGGCCCAGCACGACGTCGGCCAACGTGAACCGCGATCCTGCCACGTACGCGCCTGACTTTTCCAGCTGGCGCTCGAGGATGCCCATGTGGCGGTTCCAGCCATCGACGCTCGCCGCGATCAGGCCGGCATCCTGGTGCGCTCCGCTTTCCCGTACGAGGCCCATGAAAGCATAGCGCCAGGCGTTGTTCAGCTCGGTGGCCTGCCAGTCCATCCATTGCTCCACGTACGCACAGGCCGTCGCGTCGCGCGGCAGCAGGCTTCCGTCGCCGTAGCGCGTGGCAAGGTAGCGGCAGATCGTATTCGACTCCCATAGCACGACATCGCCATCGACCAGCACCGGCACCATCGCGTTCGGATTCTGCGCGAGAAACTCCGGCGCCTGCGTGGAGCGGAAACCGCTACCCCAGTCTTCCCGCTCGAAAGCGAGGCCGAGTTCGGCGCAGGTCCACAAGACCTTGCGGACATTGATCGAACTCGCCTTGCCGAGGATGCGCATCATCTGATTTGCCTCCGTAACCATGTCGACTCAGCCATTTTAAAGTCATACAGGAAACTACGTATGCACCGCTCTGCCGGTTTCGGGTGCGGCCATCCGTAAATTTTGCTAGCATTCGAAAGTTTTCCGTAAAGCCACAGGCAACGTACCGGTGGCTCCACCACATTTCGCATGGCCACAGATAAAGAACTCAACGACTTTCTCGAGAGTGTCGAGCGGCGCGCCTTCAAGCAGGCGGCGTACGCGGTCCGCAAGGACGAGGCAGCGCTCGACATCGTTCAGGACGCCATGATCAAGCTGGCGGAGAAGTATGGCGACAAGCCGCTGGCCGAACTGCCGATGCTGTTCCAGCGCATCCTGCAAAACACGATCCTCGATTACTTCCGCCGCGAAAAGGTCAGAAACACCTGGATCAGCCTCTTTGGAGGCCTCGGCCGCCGGGACGACGACGACGAGGAATTTGATATACTGGCATCTTATGAGGCCGAGGAAGGAACGTCCGCCGCGGAGTCGAGCGCGGATCAGGTCGAACGGGCCCAAACCCTGCGCCTGATCGAGGAAGAAATACAAAAGCTCCCGGCGCGTCAACGGGAAGCGTTCCTCATGCGTTACTGGCAGGACATGGATGTGGCCGAGACGGCCGAAGCGATGGGATGCTCCGAGGGCAGTGTAAAAACACATTGTTCTCGCGCTACGCACGCCCTGCAGAAAGCCCTGGAGGCCAAGGGAA
Organism: Massilia sp. P2_C2; assembly: GCF_056404615.1. Classification (NCBI taxonomy): domain Bacteria; kingdom Pseudomonadati; phylum Pseudomonadota; class Betaproteobacteria; order Burkholderiales; family Oxalobacteraceae; genus Massilia; species Massilia sp. P2_C2. The sequence goes on from NZ_JBFUDR010000016.1 coordinate 21,934, forward strand.
TTAAACTATGAACACCGACGACATCAACCTGGCGTACAAGATCCGCCATGGCCTGAACGACAACCTCGACAACCTGCCGGCCTCGACCACGGACCGCCTTGCCGCCGCACGCGCGCAGGCGCTGGCCCGCAAGAAGGCCGATGCGCCGGTCCGCGCGAAGTCACAACAGCGCGCCGCGTTCGATGTCGGCTCACTGTTCTCGATGCAATGGGTGGCCCGCGCCGCCGTCGTTGCCCCGCTGCTGGCAATGGTGGCCGGCATGGTCGGCGTCTACCAGTACGAACGCGAGCAGCGCACCGCCGAGCTGGCCGAGCTGGATGCGGCCGTGCTGTCCGACGACCTGCCCCTGACTGCCTATACCGACCACGGCTTCAACGCTTACCTGGCCCAACAGCAGCAAGCACAGCAACAGCCGCAGCGAGCCCAGTAAAGGATGACGGCTAACAAGCTCAAGGTTGCCGGCGCCGCCGCGGCGGTCGTGCTCGTTGGCGCGGCCGTACTGTCCCTCAACCAGCAGGACGGCTCCCATCCCGACGCATCGACGGCCGCACCCGCGACGTCGGCCGCCGATGCCTCCCCCGCCACGCGCACCCAGCCCGCCAGACCGGCCACCGGCAGCCATAAGGGTGGCGACAAGCCCCTGTGGCGCAGCCTGACGCCGGCCCAGCAACTGGCGCTGCAACCGCTGCAGGGCGAATGGGACCAGATGGATGGCGTGCGCAAGCAGAAATGGCTGCAGCTCGCGAACCGTTTCGCCACGCTGAAGCCGGAAGAGCAGCAGCGCGTGCACGAACGCATGCGCGAATGGGTCAAACTGACGCCGGAACAGCGCGAACTGGCGCGTGAAACCTATACGCGCACACGCAAGATCGCCCCCGAGGAAAAGAACGCCACGTGGGAAAGCTACCAGCAACTGCCGGAAGAGCAAAAGAAAAAGCTCGCCGCCTCGGCCGCCGCCCGCAAGACGCCGCGCGTCGTGCCGTCGCAGGCCAACGGCAAGATCGTCGCGCCGCTGGGCCAGGGCGCGACGTCGTGCCCGGCCGGCACGGTCAGGAACACGGTGTCGGCCGCCCCGCCCTGCGTGGTGGTGCCGCCGCCCGCGCCTCCGGCGCCGCCGGTGCCGGCCACGCCACCGGCCCAGCCCGCCAAGCCACCCGCCCAGGAGCCGGAAAAGCAGGTGCCGGCCAACTGGGGCATCACGCCCAACAACGCCTGAGGTTTTCTGCATGCACGAGACGCCCAGCATCAAGCGCCGCATCCTCGCGATGGTCTACGAGACCTTTCTGCTGCTGGCGGTCGAGATGCTGGCGGTCGCGCTCTACCTCCTCGTCACGCGCAACAACCAAGGAGGGGGAGGGCCTGTGTTCCAGTACGGCCTGAAGGTCTACCTGTTCCTCGTCACGGGCGCCTATTTCATCTACGCCTGGACCAACAGCGGCCACACGCTGGCGATGAAGACGTGGCGCATGCACGTCCTGACCGCCGGCTACGAACGCGTGCCGCTGCGCACGGCCGCGCTGCGCTATCTGCTGGCCTGGGGCTGGTTCCTGCCGGCCCTCCTCGCCTGCGCCTTGCTCGGCCTGAAGAGCAAGGGCGCGATCGGCGCCGCCGTCGCCGTGGGCGTGCTGGCCTGGGGCCTGACGGCCTTCCTCGACCGCGACCGCCAGTTCCTGCACGACCGCCTGGCCGGCACGCGCGTCGTGGCGCTGCCGAAGCGCAACGCCCAGGCCGCGTCCGCACAAGCTTCCTGAATCACTGCTGCGCCAGCAGCTTGCGGATCGTCGCCTCGGTCTGCGCATAATCTCCCTCGCCGAAGTGCGTGTACACGACCTCGCCTTTTTTATCGACGAGGTAGAACGCGGGCCAGAACTGGTTGTTGTACGCCGTCCAGGTGGCATACCGGTTGTCCTGCGCGACCGGGAACGTTATCCCGTTGCGCTGCACGGCCGTCTTGAGGTTGTTCAGGTTGCGCTCGAAACCGTATTCCGGCGTGTGCACCCCGACGACGACCAGGCCCTGGTCCTTGTACTTCTGGTGCCAGCCTTTCACGTACGGCAGCACGTGCTGGCAGTTGATGCAGTCGTACGTCCAGAAATCAACGAGCACCACCTTGCCGCGCAACTGCTGCATCGACAGGGGCGCGCTGTTGATCCAGTTATCGATGCCCACGAAATCGGGCGCGGGGGCGGCGTGCGCGCTCATGCCGGCGGCGGCGAGGGCAAAAGCGGCGGCGAGGGAACGGATGGCGTGGTTCACGAAAGACTCCTTACAGGGTTGGGAAAATGGAGGGAAGGTGGGCGGCGAGCTGCGTATCGACCTGGAACCAGATCGCAGCCGCGCTGGCCAGCACGAGCACGCCGAAGGCGCGCTGCAGGGCCATGGCATGGCGGGCCACGCCGCGCACGCGCCGCACAAACAACTGGCCGCCCTGGATCAGCGCCAGCATCGGCAGCGCCGCCCCGAGCGCATACAGGCCGATCAGTTGCGCGGCCCGTGCCGGATCGTGGGCCTGCACGACGAGGGCGAGGATGGCGGCGAGCACGGGACCGGCGCACGGCGTCCACACGGCGCCCAGCGACAGGCCCAGCACGAATGCGCCGCTCTCGCGAGGTACAGCGTCGGTCCGCCCGCCGCGCAGCCGGGCCAGCATGGGCCGCACGCGTTCGACGAGCAGGTCCCACGGCCGCGGCCAGATGCGCAACAGGCCGGAGACGCCCAGCAGCAAAATGGCGCCATTGCGCAGCGTTTCCTGCGCCAGCTGCGCCGTGGCGGAGACGGCGCCCAGCGCCAGTGCGAACGCCGAGAACGACAGCACGAACCCGGCGACGATCAGCAGCGGCCGCCGGTTCGCCGGCCGCCGGTTCGCCGGCCGCCGGTTCGCCGGCCGCCGGTTCGCCGGCCGCTCGACACTCGCCCCGAGCAGGAACGGCAGCACGGGCRGCACGCACGGCGACGCGACCGTGGCGAGGCCGGCAAGGAAGGCGAGCGGAGATGCGATCGCGGCGGACATGGAACCTCCTGTGTCTGGGATAGCTCCATTGGACGCCCGCGATGTGTGCGCCATGTGTCCGGCCGGTGCGTTTTTGTCGGCCGATATGTCCTGGCCCGGACTCGACACATTCGGACATAATGACGCCGATGCACCGCGCTAAAGTAGCCACGCAACCACCGAAGGAGAGATGATGGACGAGGCCGACCACGTACTGGTCGTCGACGACGACCGCGGCATCCGCGAACTGGTCGGCGCCTACCTGGAAAAGCAGGGCCTGCGCGTGACCCTGGCCGCCAACGGCCGCGAGATGAAGAACGCGCTGATGCAGGGGACGCCCGACCTGATCCTGCTCGACATCATGATGCCGGGCGAAGACGGCCTCACGCTGTGCCGCGAACTGCGCGCCGGGAAGCACCGCGCGATCCCGATCGTGATGCTGACGGCGCGCGACGACGAGACCGACCGCGTCGTCGGGCTGGAACTGGGCGCTGACGACTACGTGCCCAAGCCCTTCGCCGTGCGCGAACTGCTGGCCCGCATCCGCGCCGTGCTGCGCCGCACGCGCATGCTGCCGCCGAACCTGCAAGTGACGGAAGCGGCGAAGCTGATCGCATTCGGCGACTGGCGCCTGGACACCGTCGGCCGCCACCTGCTCGATGCCGACGGCGTCGAGGTCGCGATGAGCGGCGCGGAATACCGCCTGCTGCGCGTGTTCCTCGACCATCCGCAGCGCGTGCTGTCGCGCGACCAGCTGATGGGCCTCACGCACGGCAACGACGCCGAATTCTTCGACCGCTCGATCGACCTGCTCGTGAGCCGACTGCGCCAGCGCCTGGGCGACGGCGCGCGCGAGCCCCGCTACATCAAGACCCTGCGCAACGAAGGCTATGTGTTCTCGGCCGAGGTGACGATCCTCGAAGGCAGGACGGCATGAACGAAGCGCGACCCGGGTGGTGGCCGCGCAGCCTGTACGCGCGCCTGGCGCTGATCCTGTTCGCTGGACTCGCGCTGGCGCAGGGGGTGTCCGTGGCGCTCACGTTCACGGAACGCGACCAGGCGACCACGCAGCTGATGATGGGCTATGTGGAAAGCGAGGTCGCCAGCTCCGTCGCCCTGCTCGACCTGCTGCCGGCCAACGAGCGTCCGGCCTGGCTGCCGCGGCTGGCGCGGCGCAGCTACCGATTCATCCTCGGTCCGGGCCAGACGGCCKGCACGATGCCGGACGAGAAACTGGCGGAACAGATCGCAGCCTCGATCGCGCAAGGCATCGGCCGCAGCTATCCCCTGACCGTGAACGGTCTCGGCGAGGGCGAGCGCATGCAGGTGCACCTGCGCCTGTCGGATGGGTCGCCGCTGACCATCGACGTGAAGCCGATGCGCGGCGTGCCGCTGTCGCCGTGGCTGCCTTACGTGCTGGCGGCGCAGCTGGCGATCCTCGCGGCATGCTGCTGGTTCGCGGTACGCCAGGCCGTGCGGCCGCTGCGCGTGCTGGCCGAGGCGGCCGATGCGCTCGGCCCGGACCTCCGTCCCGTCGAGCTGCCCGAACGCGGTCCGTCCGAAGTCCTGCGCTCGGCGCGCGCGTTCAACGCCATGCAGCGCCGCATCGCCGCCTACGTCGACGAGCGCGTCCGGATCCTCGCCGCCATCTCGCACGACCTGCAGACCCCGATCACGCGCATGCGCCTGCGCGTGGACATGATGGACGACGAACCCCAGCAGCCGCGACTGCGCGCCGACCTCGACGAATTGCAGGGCCTCGTGAAGGACGGCATCGGCTATGCGCGCGCCATGCACGGCGAACGCGAGCCGGCGCGCGCGATCGACCTCGACGCGCAACTCGACAGCCTCGTGCTGGACTACCGCGACGCCGGCAGCGCCGTGAACCTGGAAGGCTGCATCGGCAAGCCGGTGCAGACGCGGCCGAAGGCGCTGCGGCGCATTGTCGGCAACCTCGTCGACAACGCGCTGAAATTCGGGTGCAGCGCGACGATCGTCGCGGGCCACGACAGCCAGGGCGCGGTGCTCGTGCGCGTGCTGGACGACGGGCCGGGCATCCCGGCCGATCAGCTGGAAGCCGTGTTCGAGCCGTTCTTCCGGCTGGAGGCGTCACGCAACCGGGACACGGGCGGGACGGGGCTCGGGCTGGCCATCGCGCGCCAGCTGGCGGGGAGTTTGGGCGGGACGCTTACGCTGCACAACCGGCCCGAAGGCGGGCTGGAGGCACGCCTGACGCTGTCGTAAGGCTTCTCTTAAGCTCTCAAGCCTGCGCGACCTCGTTCTCCAAGTCCTCAGCCACCACGTCGGGATGCGGATTCTTGCGGCCGAACAGTCCGTACAGGCGCCGTTCCATCCCGTCGACATAGGTGAAGGCCACCGGAACGACGAGCAGGCTGAGGGCCGTGGACGTCACCAGCCCGCCGATCACGGCAATCGCCATCGGCTGGCGGAAACTGGCGTCGGCGCCCAGGCCCAGCGCGATGGGCAACATGCCGGCGATCATCGCGACGGTGGTCATGACGATCGGACGCGCGCGTTTGTGGCAAGCGTCGAGCAGCGCGTCGCGTACCGACAGTCCTCGTTCCTTGATCCCCACCACTGCGTACTCCACCAGCAGGATGGAATTCTTGGTGACGATGCCCATCAGCATGACGAGTCCGATCATGGATGGAATACTGAGCATGCCCTTGCTCACCAGCAGGGCGACGAAGGCGCCGCCCAGCGAGAGCGGCACCGCCGACAGGATCGTCAGGGGCTGGAAGAAGTCGTGGAACAGCAGCACCAGCACGCAGAACACGCAGAGCAGGCCGATGACGATGGCCATGCCGAAACCGCCCATCAGCTCCACCATGATTTCCGCATCGCCGGTCTCGATCAGTTTCACGCTGGACGGCATGGCTTGCGCTGCCGGCAGGGCCTTGGCCGCGGCCAATGCTTCGCCCAGCGGCATGCCGCCCAGGTCCGCTGTCACGGTCACATAACGGCGCCTGTCGTAGCGGTCGACCTGCGAAGGCCCGCTTTCCATCGACAGCGTTGCGACGCTCGCCAGCGGCACCAGACCATTGCGGCCGTGGACGCGCAAGTTGGCGACGACGTCCAGCCGCTGGCGCGCCGCATCGGGAATGCGTACCTGGATCGCGACTTGCCGATTGTCCAGGTTGAGCTTGGCCATCTGGGCATCGAAATCGCCGTTGGTGGCGATGCGCACCGTTTCGCCGATGACGGAGGTGGCGACACCCTGCTCCGCCGCGCGTTGCGCATCGGGCCGCACGATAATCTCAGGCCGCTCCAGACTGGCCGTGGACGTGATGTTCGCAAGGCCGGCCACGCCCCGCAGCTGGCGTTCCAACGCCTGGGCCGTGGCCTTGAGCGCAGCAGTATCGTCACTGGCGAGAATCAACGACATCTTTTCGCCCGGACCACCCACACCCAGCGAGAAGCGCGCGCCCGGCACTGCCACCAACGCGCGCCGCACTTCGTTTTCGATACTGGTCTGGTCCGGCCGCGTGCCGCGCGGTGCGAGCACCAGCGTCATGGTCGCCGCACGCACTTCGCCCGCTTGCGTTGCGCCGTTGCTTGCAGCCTGGACCGCGCCCACCATGCTCATCACATGCTCGATACCCTTGACACCCTCGATGGCGTGGCGCGCCGCTTCGGCCGCATGCTCCGTGGCGGCCAGGCTGCTGCCCGGCGGCAGTTCGACTTTGATGCTGGTGTAGCCTTTGTCGGAAGCCGGCATCAGGCCGGTCTTGAGCAACGGGACCAGCGAGACCGAGGCAACGAAGACCAGTACCGCAGCGCCCAGCGTCGCGCGGCGATGCTGCAGGCACCAGCGTACCCAGCCCATGTAGCGGGTCATCAGCACGCCGTCGCTTTCCGCTTCCTTCGGATGGGTCTTGAGCAGATAGGCCGCCATCATCGGCGTCAACACGCGCGCAACAAGMAGCGACGACAGCACCGCCACCACCGCCGTCCAACCGAACTGCTTGAAGAACAGGCCCGGAATGCCGCTCATCATGGCCGTAGGCATGAACACCACCACGAGCGTCATCGTCGTCGCCATCACCGCCAGCGCGATCTCGGTAACCGCATCGCCGGCCGCTTGCCTGATGGGCTTACCCATCCGCGCATGGCGCTCGATGTTCTCGATCTCGACGATGGCATCGTCCACCAGGATGCCGACGATCACCGCCAGCGCAAGCAGGGTCAGCGTGTTGAGCGAATAGCCCAGCCAGTGCATGGCCGCGAACGTGGGCAGGATGGACAGGGGCAGCGCCGACGCGGAGATCAGCGTCGCGCGCCAGTCGCGCAGGAACCACCACACCACCAGCACGGCGAGGACTGCCCCCTCGTACAGCATGTGCATGGAACCCTCGAATTGCTCCTGCGTGTAATCCACCGTGCCCGAGATCCTGGTGAACTTCAGCGAGGGGTCGCCGGACTGCAGCTTGGCCAGCGCCGCCGCCACCGCGGTGCCGATACGGGTTTCATCGAAGCCTTTGGCCCGGTAGATCTTGAAGCCTACCGCCCGTTTGCCATCCAGCAGGGCGATCTGGCTGCGCTCCGCATAGGTGTCCGTGACGGTGGCGACCTGATCGAGGTTGATACGGCGCCCGTCGTTGAGTACGATGGGCAGGCTGTCCAGCTCCCGTGCCTGGCGAATGGTAGCGATGGTGCGCACCGCCTGTTCGGTACCGGACAACTGGCTGCGGCCACCCGACGATTCCTGCTCCACCGTTTTGAGAGCGCGCGATACATCGGCCGCCGTGGCGCCGACTGCCGCCAGCCGCACCGGATCGACTTCCACCCGTACCTGGCGCTGCACGCCGCCGACGCGTTCGAACTTGCCGATGCCCGGCAGGCCAAGCACGGTCTTGCTCACCGTATCGTCCACGAACCAGGACAGGGCTTCTTCTTCCAGGCGCGGAGAAGAGACAGCATAGAGCAAGGTCGCCTCGCCACCGACACGCACCGCGCTGATGGAAGGTTGCTGCAGGTCGGTCGGCAAGTCGGAACGCACGCGGTCCACGGCATCCTTCGCCTCGATCAGCGCATCGGAGAGCTTTTTCTCGAGGATGAATTCCACGATGATGTTGACCTGCCCATCCGTGATGGAGGTGCTGATATGTTTGATGCCGGACAGGGTAGCCAGTGAATTCTCGACCTTGCGTGCGACCTCGTTTTCCAGCTGCGCAGGCGCGGCGCCCGGCTGGGTGAGTGAAATGGTAATCGACGGCAGGTCCAGGTCAGGCAGGTTCGCAACGGGCAACTGGCGGAAGCCGAACAAGCCTGCCAGCGACAGCAGGATAAAGAGCAGGATGGCCGGAACCGGGTTCCGGATCGACCAGGTAGCAAAGTTCATGGATTACTCCTTCGCGGCGGCAGCCACCCGCACCACGTCGCCATCGTTGAGGAAGCCCGCCCCCTGCGCGACCACCTTGTCGCCTGCGCCGAGGCCCGATACGATTTCCACCGACTCGCCATGGCGCCGCCCCGTCGTAACGGCTTGCAACGCAACCTTGTCGGCGCCGGCCATCTTCAGCACATAACTGCGTCCATCGCGAATGACCACGCTGGCTGCGGGCACGGTAACCGCCGGGCTTTGCGCCAGCACGACACTGCCATTGGCGTACATGCCGGCACGGGCTGCGCTGCCTGGATCGATGTCCGCGTAGACGATGCCGAGGCGGGTTTGCCCATCGAGGCCGGGCGCCAGTTGGCGCACCTTGGCCAGCGCGGTGGTGCCGTCCGGTAACGCCAGCGTGACGCGTTGACCCGTTCTTATTTGTGCCAACTGAGCCGCCGTCAGTTCGCCGCGCCACTCGAGGCGGTCCTGGCGGATCATGCGAAACAGTTCCTGGCCGCTGCTGTAGACGGCACCCACGGTGGCGCCGCGCGCACTGATGACACCGTCGTCAGGCGCGGCAATCTGCGCGTATCGCAGTTGCAGCTGCGTAGTTTGCAGCTGGGCCTTGGCCACGTCGGCCTGGGTCACGTATTGGAGCACGTCCTGCTCGCTGATACCGCCTGATCCCTTGAGCTGGAGCGCGCGCTGGCGATTGGCCTCGGCCTGCTGCCAGCTGGCCTTGAGCCGCGCTTCATCGGCGCGCAGCAGATCCGCGTCGAACACGGCCAGCACTTGCCCGCGTTTGACATGGTCGCCCACGTTGACGCGGATTTCCGTCAGGCGCAGGCCGGATACCTGCGTGCCGACGACGGCTTCCTGCCACGGGGCGATGGCGCCGCTGGCTTCCAGCGTCGCCGGCCACTCGGCGCGCGCGGCGGCGGCCACGGTGACCGTCAATGCCGCCGCAGGCTGGCCTCGTACGGGAGTCGCTTCCGACGTGGTGCAGATGATCAGGGTACTGGACACGGCCAGCGCCAATACGGCACCTGCGATGACGGTCTTGGGCCCCAGTGCGGCCGAGGCAGAGGCGAAAAGCTTATTCATGATTCATGGGCTCCGAAGTCGGGGTGATGGCGCCGCCGGTGGCTTTGACCAGTGCGACCCATGCCTGGGCATGGTCGCGGCGCGCGGAAATTTCTGCGTCCTGGGCCGACGCGAACTGGCGGCGGCTGTCTTCAAGTTCGAACAGGTTGACGGAGCCTGCTTTCCATTGAGCCTCCGTCGCATCCAACGTGATGCGGGCGGCGGAAGCCGCTGCGCGCGTCGAGTCGATGCGCGCCTGGGCGGAAGCCTGTGCTGCCAGTGCGTTTTCCACGTCCTGCACCGTGGAGCGCAGCGTGCCTTGCAGGCTCGCCGCGGCGTGCCGGTAGCGTGCTTCGGCCGCGCTGACGTTGGCCGCACCGGCGCCGCCGTCGAACAGCGTGCCGGCGAGGCTCGGGCCAACGGACCAGGTGGTGAAATCCAGCGTCGATCCGGCGGCGCGTATCCATTGCCCCGTCAAAACGGCCGCGACGTCCAGGCGCGGCAACCGGTTGGCGCGCGCCACGGCGATGTCCGCCCACGCCGCGGCAGCTTCCCGGTCGGCGGAAACGACGTTGGGGTGGCTGGCCAGGACTGCGGCCGGCAGCGCCGGTACGGTGGCAGGCGCTTGCGGCATGGTCGCCACGGCAGCGCCGTTTGCGCCGACCAGTCGACGCACCGCGCCCGCATCCTTGCCGCTCAAGGCCACCAGCGCGTTCACCTGCCGGGTGCACTGCTCCTGCTGGGACGCCAGATTGGTACGCACGGCGGCGATGCCCGACATCGCGCGCGCTTCGTCGACCGGCGCCGCAAAGCCGGTGGCGATCCTGCGCCGGGTCAGCGCCAGTGTCTGTTCGCGTGATGCGATGTCGTCCACGAGTACGGCACGCGCGTTTTCGCAGGCGCGCAGCGACAACACCCCGTCGACCACATCGCCGGCGAGTATCAGACGCGCTTCGGCGGCATCCGCCGTGCGGGCATCCATGCGGTCCTGCGCGGCCCGTACCGAATTGCGGACGCGCCCGAACAGATCGACTTCCCATTCAAGCGAAGGGCCGGCGTTGGCTGTGGTGCTTCGCGACGTTGCGCCGGGCACGCCTGTGGACGCGCTTTGCGTCCGGGTGACGCCCGCGCCGGCGGTCATCGTGGGCGCCCTGGCTGCAATGTCGACGCCGAGCGTGGCCCTCGCCTCATCGAGACGGGCCACTGCCTGGGCCAGCGTCGGGTTATCGGCAAACGCCGTGTCGGCGAGCGCATTGATGGCCGGGTCATGCAAGGCCCGCCACCATTCGCCGTTCATCGTATTGCCGGGCTGTGCGGAAGGCGCGGACCATGTGACTGGCCCCGCGAGGGCCGGCGGTGCATAGTCCGGCTGCAACGCGCAACCCGCCAGGCCCAGCGCGGCAGCACATCCCAGCGTCGTAAAAATAGCCCAGACAGGCTGTGGAGAAGAAGTGTTTGGATGCATTTTTTCAAAACGAAACTGAACGGTACAGTACATACTAGACTTGACATTTTCCACCTGTCAAGCAAAACTGTACTTATTGGTTTCGAAAAGATGCTCTCAACGTGAAAACAAAGACCGAGGCCCGGCGCGAGGCCATCCTGGCAGCCGCCAAGGCGGTATTCGAAGAAGTGGGCTTCGAGCAAGCGACCATGTCGGAAATTACCGCGCGGGTCGGGGGCTCGAAAGCGACTTTGTACCGCTACTTCGACTCAAAAGAAGCGCTGTTCGCCGAGCTGGTATCGCGATCTGCCCAGGAACACGGCGGCCAACTTGCCGACCTTTTTTCACAGCAACCCTGTACGGCAATGGGCTCGGGTCTGCCGCCCGACGCAATCGAAGTATTGGCCCTGTTGGATCCCGACCAGGAAGTCGAGGTGACCCTGCGGGGCTTCGGCGAGCGGGTCATCAGGACCTTCTTCACGCCGCAGAAATTCGCAATACGGCGGATGGTGATTGCCGCCTCGGGCAACAATCCCGAAGTGGGTAGGACCTTCTATGAGAATGGCCCCGGCAAGGGCATGAAATTGGTCGCCCGTTACTTCGAAGGCGTGATGAAAGCGGGGAAACTGCGCATGGCGGATCCCCATGTCGCGGCAGCCCAGTTCCGTGGGCTGCTCGACTGTGAACTGGAAGAGCGCGGCCTGATGAACGCTTTGCCCCAGCTCGACGATGCGCGAGCCGCGGCAACTGCGGCGCGCGCGGTGGACACCTTCATGCGCGCTTACCGGCCGGACTGAAGCCTGAGCTGCTCAGCCGCGCAAGCTGAGATCAGAACCGTTCCGTCTCGTGCAGATAGCGCCAGCGCCCGTTCGCGAGCTGGCCGAGCGCCACGCGTCCGATACGCAACCGGCGCAGCGACTTGACGGTCAATCCGACCTCGACGCACATGGCCTCGACCTGCCCCGGCCGGATATCCTTGCCGGCCAGGCGCAGCCGCGCCTCGCTCTGCCAGCTCGCCTTCAGCGGCGCCGTCGTCCTGCCCTGCACGCGCATGGCCGCGTTCAGGCGCGCCACGCCATCGTCGGCAATGGCCCCGGTCACCTCGGCCACGTATTCCTGCTCGATGCGGCCGGCGTCCTCGACGAGGCGGCGCGTCACGCGCCAGTCCTGGCTCAGCACGAGCAGACCGCTCGCTTCCGGTTCCAGCGGGGTGACGACGGTCAGCCGGGCCAGGTGCCGGCGCAGGAAGCGTGCGTGCGCGCTCGCGGCCAATGTCTCGGGCCCGATCAGCGCCAGCGCGCCGGCCGCGTCGATGCCGGCCGGCTTGTGCAGCAGGATGGTCACCGGCGCCGGTTCGACCGGCTCCGCGCCGGGCAGCAGCGCCACGGCCTGCGCCGACGTCACGCGCGTGGCCGGGTCTTCGACGACGACACCGTCGACCGTCACCCAGCCGCCCGCGATGTAGCGCTCGGCCTCGCCGCGCGAGCATGGCACGGCTTCGGCCACGCGTTTGGCAAGGCGGATGCCGCCGCCATCGTGTGCGGAACCGTTCATGCGCGCCAGTCCTTGAAGAAGCTTGCGAATGCGGCGACGGTCTTTTTCACGTCGGCGCTTGAGACGTCCAGGTGCGTCACGAGGCGCGTGTGCGGAGCGATCGAGACGCGGATGCCCTGGCGTGCCAGCGCCTCGCTCAGGGGTGCGCACGCGGCATCCGGGATCTCGACGTAGAAGATGTTCGTCTGCGGCGTCGTCACTGTCAGCGCGTCGATGCGCGCGAGCCCGGCGGAAAGATCGGCCGCATTCTGGTGGTCCTCGGCCAGTCGCTCGACGTTGTGCTCCAGCGCGTAGTGCGCGGCGGCCGCGATCACGCCGGCCTGGCGCATGCCGCCGCCCAGCATCTTACGCCAGCGCCTACCCTGCTCGATGAACGCCTTCGGGCCGAGCAGCACGGAACCGACCGGCGCGCCGAGGCCCTTCGACAGGCACACGGACATGGTGTCGAAGCCGGCCGCCGCGGCGCGCAGCGAGATGCCCTGCCTGACGGCGGCATTGCAGACGCGGGCGCCGTCCAGGTGCGTGGCGAGGCCCTTCGCGTGCGCGAAATCCGTCGCCGCTTTCACGTAGTCCTGCGGCAGCACGCGGCCGCCGATCGTGTTTTCCAGCGCCAGCACGCGGGTGCGCGCGAAGTGCATGTCGTCCGGCTTGATGTACGCGGCAATGTCGCTAATGGCAATCGAGCCGTCCGGCTGGTTGACGATCGGCTGCGGCTGGATCGACCCCAGCACGGCCGCGCCGCCGCCTTCGTACTTGTAGGTGTGCGCTTCCTGGCCCACGAGGTATTCGTCGCCGCGGCCGCAATGCGTCATCAGCGCAATCAGGTTCGTCTGCGTTCCGCTCGGCGCGAACAGGCCCGCTTCGAAGCCGAACAGCTCGGCCGCGTAGTCCTGCAGGCGGTTGACGGTGGGGTCGTCGGCATACACGTCGTCGCCGACGGGCGCCGCCGCCATCGCGGCGCGCATCGCGGCGGAAGGTTGGGTGACGGTGTCGCTGCGCAGGTCGATCCAGTGGTCGTGGTGGTCGCTCATGTTGGGGGAATCAAGGGGTGGTCGATTCGGCCGCGTGCGCTTGTGGCGCCGGTTGGCCCGAGTAGAAGCGGGATGACAATTCTTCGAGGCCGACTTCGGCCAGCACCTGATGCAGGCGCTCGGCCGGCCGCCGGCGCGGCAGGTTTTTATAGGTGGCGATGATCAACTCGTTCTTCATCGAGTGTTCCCAGCCCACCAGCTCCGTCACGGTGACCTGGTAGCCGTGCGCCTCCAGCTGCAGGCAGCGCAGGACGTTCGTGATCTGGCTGCCGAATTCGCGCGTGTGGATCGGGTGGCGCCAGATTTCCGTGAGCGCGTTGCGGCCCAGGTCGCGGCCCTTGTTCTTGCGCAGCACCGTTGCGACTTCGGCCTGGCAGCACGGCACCAGCACGATGTGCTTCGCCTGCTTCTTCAGCGCGAAATCGATGGCGTCGTCCGTCGCCGTGTTACAGGCGTGCAGCGCCGTCACCACGTCGACCGTGGCCGGCAGCTTGCCGGATTCGGTCGATTCCGCGACGGACAAATTCAGGAACGACATGCCGGGAAAGCCCAGGCGTTGTGCCAGCTCGGTCGACTTCTGCACGAGTTCCTCGCGCGTCTCGATGCCGTAGATATGGCCGCCGCCCGGTTCCCCATTTTCGCGTCCCTTGAAGAACAGGTCGTACAAAATGAAGCCGAGGTAGGACTTGCCGGCGCCGTGGTCGACCACCGTCGCGCCCTCGCCGTTCTTGTGCGCCTCGACGTCCTTGAGCAGCGGCTCGATGAACTGCACGAGGTGATAGACCTGCTTGAGCTTGCGGCGGCTGTCCTGGTTCAGTTTGCCGTCGCGCGTGAGGATGTGCAGTTCCTTCAGCAGTTCGATCGACTGGCCCGGTTTGATTTCCGGGGCCTGTTCGTAGATCGTCGGCGCCGGCTTCTTCGCGGCGGGGTCTTGTTTAGCGTGCCTCATTCAGCGAGCCTCAGCGATCCATGCCGCCTGGATGGCTTCCAGAACGCGTTCGCCGCCGCGCGTGCGGTCGTCGTCGAAGCCGTCCAGCGCGACGACCCAGTTGTGCAGATCGACAAAGCGCACGGTGGCCGGATCGACGTCCGGATACTGTTCATACAAGGCCTCGGCGATGGTCGTGACATCGGTCCACTTCATGGTGTCCTCCGTCGTGCTCAGTGATTCTCGGCTGCGTGGTTGATCGTGTACTTCGGGATCTCGACGACGAGGTCCTCGTCGGCGATGATGGCCTGGCAGGACAGGCGCGAGTTCGGCTCCAGGCCCCAGGCCTTGTCGAGCATGTCCTCTTCCTTCTCTTCCTGCTCGTTCAGCGAATCGAAGCCTTCGCGCACGATCACGTGGCACGTCGTGCAGGCGCACACGCGGTCGCAGGCGTGTTCGATCTCGATGTCGTTCTCGAGCAGCGTATCGCAGATCGACTTGCCGCTCTGGCCTTCGAGCACGGCGCCTTCGGGGCAGAAGACGGGATGGGGGAGGATGACGATTTGTGGCACTTCTTGACCTCTCAGATTTCGTTTTTTACGTGGGGTGGGCACCCTGTGCCCACGCGGACGTTTGCGTTGTGTTGGCGGTTACGCGTGGGCTCGGAGAGCCCACCCTACCTCAGACTTGATCCAGCGCCTTGCCGGCCAACACCTTGCGCACGCTCTTGTCCATGCGCCGCGCGGCGAATTCCTCGGTGCCGCGAGCCAGCGCCTGCACGGCGTCGTGCAGCACGTTCTGGCGCGAGTCGGCGGCGATGGCCTGATCGTTCGAGCGCACCACCGCATCGCGCACGCCCTGCACCAGTCGCGCGATCGCGCCCCGCTCTTCGTCGTTCAGCAGATCGGCATCGGCGTCGAGCGCGGACTGCGTGGCCAGCAGGATGCGCTCGGCCTCGACCTGTTCCTCGCGCAGCGCGCGCGCGACCATGTCGACCTGCGCCGAGTTGTACGAATCCTGCAGCATGCGCGCGACCTCGTCGTCGCCGAGGCCGTACGACGGCTTCACGGTGATCGATGCTTCCACGCCGGAGCGCATCTCGCGCGCCGCCACGGACAGCAGGCCGTCGGCGTCGACCTGGTACGTGACGCGGATGCGCGCCGCGCCGGCCGCCATCGGCGGGATGCCGCGCAGCTCGAAGCGCGCCAGCGAACGGCAGTCGGACACGAGTTCGCGCTCGCCCTGCACCACGTGCACCGCGAGTGCGGTCTGGCCATCCTTGAACGTCGTGAATTCCTGCGCGCGGGCGCACGGGATCGTCGAGTTGCGCGGGATGATCTTCTCGACCAGGCCGCCCATCGTCTCGATGCCGAGCGACAGCGGGATCACGTCCAGCAGCAGCCAGTCGTCGCCGGCCGCGCGGTTGCCCGCGAGGAGGTTCGCCTGGATGGCGGCGCCCAGCGCCACGACCTTGTCCGGGTCGATGTTCGCGTGCGGGATCGTCTTGAAGAAGTCGCCGACCGCGCGGCGGATGTGCGGCATGCGGGTGGCGCCGCCGACGAGCACGACGCCATCGACGTCCTCGACGGACACGTTGGCGTCGCGCATGGCCTTGCGCACGGCGTTCATCGTCTTCGCGACCAGGGGCTGGGTGATCTCGGCGAAGGTCTTCGCGGTGACGGTCACCTGCACGACCTCGCCCGACTTCAGGATCGCCTCGACGGTCGTCTCTTCGTTCGTCGACAGCAGTTCCTTGGCCTGGCGCGCCTTGACCATCAGCGTGGCCGTGTCGACCTCGGACAGCGGCGCGAGGCCGGCCTGCTGCGTGATGTAGCAGAACAGGCGCTGGTCGAAGTCGTCGCCGCCCAGCGCGGAATCGCCGCCCGTCGACAGCACTTCGAACACGCCTTTCGACAGCTTGAGGATCGAGATGTCGAACGTGCCGCCGCCCAGGTCGTACACGGCAAAGACGCCTTCCTTGCCGTGGTCGAGGCCATACGCGATGGCGGCCGCCGTCGGCTCGGACAGCAGGCGCAGCACGTTCAGGCCGGCCAGCTGGGCCGCGTCCTTCGTGGCCTGGCGCTGCGCGTCGTCGAAGTACGCGGGCACCGTGATCACGGCGCCGACCAGTTCGTCGCCGAGCGCATCTTCCGCGGTCTGGCGCAACGTGGCCAGGATCTGCGCGGAGACTTCGACGGGCGACTTCACGCCGGCGACGGTCTTCAGCTGGACCATGCCGTGACCGCCTTCGCGGCCACCATCGACAAAGTCGTACGGCAGGTTCTCGGCGTGCGCGATGTCCTTCAGGCCGCGGCCCATGAAGCGCTTGACGGAGACGATGGTGTTCTTCGGATCGGTGGTGCGGGCCGCCATGGCCTTGTAGCCGATGTTGGCGTGGCCGTTCGGCAGGTAGCGCACGATCGATGGCAGCAGCGAGCGGCCGTCCTCGTCGGTCAGCACTTCCGGGATCGAGTGGCGCACGGTCGCGACGAGGGAGTTGGTGGTCCCCAGGTCGATGCCCACCGCCAGCCGGTGCTGGTGCGGCGCGGTCGACATGCCGGGTTCGGAAATCTGCAGTAGTGCCATGGTCGTGTTACCTAATCTTCTTGTTAGATACTGTCGCAAATTGCGTAGGGTGGGCATTTGAGGCCGGGGGGCTCAAATGGAAATGTGCCCACGCGGATGCCAACGTGTTGCCGGCGTTCGCGTGGGCACGGGGTGCCCACCCTACGGAACTCCATCGACGGCACGACAAGTACACCCGTCGCGCCGCAATCATATTCAGCTCTCCAGCGCCTCGAACGCGTAATGCAATTCGTCGCCGAATTTATCGAGGAACATCAGCGCCCGCACGCCCTGCGCCGCCTGCTTGTAGTCGCCGGCGTCGAGCAGCTTGCCGACCTGCGCCAGGCGCTGCTTGCGCTCGCCGCGCACGCGCGCGTCCAGTTCGTCGAGCGCCTCGGCATCCTTGGCGGCGCGCGCGTCGGACAAGGCTTCGCGCAGCTCCATCTGCTCCATCAGGAAGTCCATCGGCATCGCCGTGTTCGATTCCGTCTGCAGGTCGGTGCCATTCAGCTCGCACAGGTAGCGCGCGCGCAGCATCGGATTCCGCAGCGTCTGGTAGGCCTCGTTGGCGCGCGTGGCCCATTGCATCGCGACGCGCTTCTCGGCATCGCTCGCGTTCACGAAGCGGTCCGGATGGACACGGCCCTGGACTTCGCGGTAAGCGGCATCCAGCGTGTCCATGTCGACGTCGAACCTTGCCGGCAGCTGGAACAGCTCGAAGTGGTTTTGCACGGTCCGGTGCTCCCGGTCAGATGCGGAAGCTTTCGCCGCAACCGCAATTGTCCTTGACGTTCGGGTTGTTGAAGCGGAAGCCTTCGTTGAGGCCTTCGCGGGCGAAATCGAGCTCGGTGCCGTCGATGTACGGCAGGCTCTTCGGGTCGACGAAGACCTTCACGCCGTGCGATTCGAAGACAGTGTCTTCGGCACTGGCTTCGTCGACATATTCCAGCTTGTAGGCCAGGCCGGAGCAGCCGGTCGTGCGCACGCCGAAACGCAGGCCCACGCCCTTGCCCCGGCGTTCGAGGTAACGGTTGATGTGCTTTGCGGCTTTTTCGGTGAGGGTCACAGCCATTTCATTCTCCAGCTTCTGCTATTGCTACTGATATTGCTCGGTTTGACGTAGGGTGGGCACCCCTGTGC
>NZ_JBFUDR010000017.1:0-39514 GCF_056404615.1 Massilia sp. P2_C2
ATTCTGAACCTGTTCGCGCATCTGCTCAATGAGCAGCTTGAGTTCCATCGACGCATCGGCCAGTTCCTTGACCGACGCCTTGGCACCCAGCGTATTTGCTTCGCGGTTCAGTTCCTGCATCATGAAGTCGAGGCGCTTGCCGACCTGGCCGCCTTTCTTCAGGATGTGGCGGGTCTCGTTCAGGTGCGCCGTCAGGCGCGACAATTCTTCCGAGACATCGATGCGGATGCCGTACAGGGTGACTTCCTGGCGGATGCGTTCGAAGACTTCCTGGCGCGTGAGCACTTGCGGGTTGCCGTGGCCGGCCAGGCCCAGGGCGTCCTGCATGCGCTCGATGGCTTTCTGCTGGAACTGGGCGATGACCTGCGGGATCAGGGGGGTGATGCGCTTGACGATGGCTTCCATCGCTTCGATGCGCGAGATCAGCATCGCTTCCAGCGCCGCGCCTTCGCGCTTGCGGCTGTCGACGAAGGCCGCAATCGTTTTCGCGGCGAGGGCGGCGACGTCGGCCTGCAGGGATTCCTGGCCGATCTGCGCTTCCTCGATGACGCCCGGCCAGCGCAGCAGCTCGGCTACCGTCATCAGGGGGGCAGAAACGAAATGGCGCGTGACCTCGGTCTGCAACCGGGCGAGGTCGGCCAGCAGGGCGTGGTTCAGGGCCTGGGAGCCGGTGGTGGCCTTGCGGCCGAACGACAGCCTGACCTCGACCTTGCCGCGCGTGATGGCGGCCATGATGGCGGAGCGCAGGTCCGGTTCCAGCGCACGTAACTCGTCGTTGATGCGAAACTGCAGGTCGAGGAAGCGCGAATTGACGCTCTTGATCTCGATCGTCAGCGTGCCGGCAGCGCCTTCGCTTGTGGCGACCGCATAACCTGTCATGCTAGAAATGCTCAATGGAGTCCCCGGTTTCCGGAATCCGCGCGCTTTGGTTTTGCGAGATTCCCTTATTCTTTACAAAGCGGTGATTTATCCACACAATCGCCGTGTTTAGCAAGGAATACTTTCCCAAATGGCTGCCCAGAATAATGCTCCCCTGCCCGATGGGCTGGAAATTGGCGGATATCGCATTGTAAAGAAAATTGCGTCCGGCGGGTTCAGTATTGTTTATCTAGCATATGACGGCGACGGCAATGCGGTGGCAATCAAGGAATACCTGCCCAGCGCGCTCGCGTTGCGTGCGCCGGGCGAACTGGTGCCCGCGATCGCCAAGGCCAACCTGCCCGTGTTCCGCATCGGCCTGAAATGCTTCTTCGAGGAGGGGCGGGCGCTGGCGCGCATCGTCCATCCGAACGTCGTGCGCGTGCTGAATTTTTTCCGCGCCAACGACACGGTCTACATGGTGATGGCCTACGAATCCGGCCATTCGCTGCAGGAATACGCCGCGCGCCTGGTCGCGAAGGGCAGCCGCGCCGGCGAACCGTTCATCCGCCAGGTCTTCCACGGCGTCTGCGCCGGCCTGCGTGAAGTCCATGCGAACAAATTGTTGCACCTGGACCTGAAACCGGCCAACATCTACCTGCGCACGGACGGCTCGCCCATGCTGCTCGACTTCGGCGCCGCGCGCCAGACCATCAATACGGATGCGCCGACGCTGGCCCCGATGTACACGCCCGGCTTCGCGGCGCCCGAGCTGTATGCGAAGGGGAGCGCGCTGGGGCCGTGGACGGACATCTACAGCATTGGCGCCGCGATATTCGCCTGCATGGCGGGCACGCCGCCGCAGCCGGCCGACCAGCGCGGGATGGCCAACAACATGGCCGACACGCTGGACGCCCGGTTTGCGCAGCTGGAAGGCGCTTATACGCCGGGTCTGGTGGCGATGGTGAAGTCCTGCCTGGCCCTCGATCCGCTGGCGCGGCCGCAGAGCGTGTTCGCCGTGCAGAAGTTGTTGCAGGCCGGCCTGAGCGCGCTACCTGCGGCGGACGGGCCGCAGGAAGCCATCACGGAAGCTGCGCCTGCCTCGGGCTGGCGCGGCCTCGTCGAACGCATCGGCTTCGGCCGCGGACGTGCCTGAGGAGCCCACATGCAATTTTCTGTCTACCAGCAAAGCCACATCGGCGGCCGTAAACTCAACCAGGACCGCATGGGCTACCTGTACACGCGCGAGGCGTTGCTGCTCGTGCTGGCGGACGGCATGGGCGGCCACCTGCGCGGCGAGGTCGCGGCCACGATCGCCCTGCAAAGCCTGGCCGCGCGCTTCAAGGCGCAGGCCACGCCATACGTACGCAAGCCCGAGCGCTTCCTCGAGGAGGGCCTGCGCCAGGCCCATGACGACATCCTGCGCTACGCCCGCGAGCACGCCATGCCGGAGAGCCCGCGCACGACCATCGTCGCCTGCCTCGTGCAGCACAACTGCGCCGTCTGGGCCCATTGCGGCGATTCGCGCCTGTACTGGCTGCGCCGCGGCCAGATCCTCGGGTGCACACGCGACCATTCGCACATCGAATACCTGATCGCGAAAGGACAGGCCGACGCCAGCGAGCGCGCCACGCACCCGGACCGTAATAAACTGTACAACTGCCTGGGCGCGTCGGCGCTGCCGAAGGTCGAGCTGTCGCGCCAGGCCAGCCTGCAGCCGGGCGATGTCCTGCTGCTGTGTTCCGACGGCCTGTGGTCCGTCCTGCCCGACACCGAGATCGCGCACCGCCTGGCCGCGGGCGCCGTCGTGCAGGCGGTACCGGATATGGTCGCGATGGCGACCAGCATCGCGGGCAGCCGCAGCGACAACGTGACGGCCCTCGCCATCCAGTGGCAGGGCGCGGGCACACCGGCGACTGCCGCCGACCCGAGCGTCGTCTCGACGCAGCTGATACCCGAGGGCGAGGTCGCGAGCCGCATCGACCCCGGCGCCGCGCCCGGACCCGTCGACCCGTTCGACGAGGACGACATCGAGAAGGCGATCGCGGAGATCCGCGACGCGATCGAGAAGTCGTCGCAGGTACTGAAACCGACCAACAACTGAAAACCGAAAAAAGGATCTCCATGATCAAACCCCTCCGCCCCAGTGGCCGCGCCGTCGACCAGCTGCGCGACATCCGCATCACCCGCCAGTACACGAAGCACGCGGAAGGCTCCGTGCTGATCGAATGCGGCGACACGAAGGTGATCTGCACCGCCAGCATCGAGGAAAAGGTGCCGGGCTTCCTGAAAGGGAAAGGGCAGGGCTGGCTGACGGCGGAATACGGCATGCTGCCGCGGTCCACGCACACCCGCATGGACCGCGAGGCGGCGCGCGGTAAGCAGTCCGGCCGCACGCAGGAAATCCAGCGCCTGATCGGCCGTTCGCTGCGCGCCGCGTTCGACCTGGAAGCGTTCGGCGAACGCACGCTGCACCTGGACTGCGACGTGATCCAGGCCGACGGCGGCACGCGCACGGCGTCGATCACGGGCGCGATGGTGGCGGCCTACGATGCGTTCTCGCGCCTCGTGGCGGCGGGCCTGATCCCGGCCGTGCCGATCAAGCATTTCGTCGCGGCGATCTCGGTAGGCGTGGTGGGCGGCCTGACCGTGCTGGACCTGGACTACGTGGAGGATTCGGGGTGCGACACCGACATGAACGTGGTCATGACGGATGCCGGCCACTTCGTCGAGGTGCAGGGCACGGCCGAAGGGGCGGCCTTCGACCGGGAGGGCATGGACCGGTTGCTCGATCTGGCGGAGCAGGGGATTCGCGAGTTGGTCGGCCTGCAAAAACAGGCGCTCGGCATCGTTTGACGTAGGGTGGGCACCCCTGTGCCCACGCGGACGTTTGCATGATGCCGGCGTTCGCGTGGGCACGGTGTGCCCACCCTACGGCGGTTTACTCGATTTATGACAACAACCCGGTGAGCCACGCCGGGTGGAACGGCAACCCGGCCAACCCGGCCACGCCATAGAACACCCCGACCGCCGTCGGCACCAGCGCCGCGAGATACAGCCAGCGCTGGCGCGTCAGCGTGGTGACGGCCAGCAGCGACAAGGCCAGTGCCAGCGTCGCATCCGACAGGTCGAACTGGTCGTCGCGGTAGTTCAGCGCATCGTACGTCACCTGGTCCTGCTTCGCCTGCGCCAGCACGTCGCCCTTTTTCTGCGCCTGGTCGCTTTCCAGCTTTTCCAGCTCCGCGATCGCGGCGCTGTAGCCGGCCTGCTCGCCGGCGGGGCGGCCGGCGGCCGCGAKGCGCAGCTGCAGCAGCGTCGTGTGCGCCTGCTCCTGGCGCAGGTTGCGGGCCTGGTAGAACGACCAGTGGTCGATCTTGTCGGCCTGCGCCTGCTGCATGGCCTGCACGATGTTGTCGTCCTTGATCTTGCAGACGCCCATGAACGACGCCAGCAGCGCCACCGTCAGCGCGACTTTGCGGTCGAGTTTCGAGTCTCCCGTGATTTCGATGCYTTCCATGTCACTGCTTTCAAAAAGATGTACACAAATTTACACCGTTATCTTCCTGCCCCGAGCCGTCCTGTTGACCGTGCTCGTACCTGACAGGCGTGACTTTCCCGCCTCCCACCGGCCCATCGCCGGCGGCAGTGCCCGGCGTTGCCGCCGGACTCGCCACGGGTAGCGCAGATTGCGCCGCGAGGGCGCCGGTTGCGAGCCGTTGCAGATTGATCGCCGCGTTCACGTCGCGGTCGTGATGCGCACCACAAGCGGCGCAGGTCCAGGTGCGCTCCTCCAGCCCCAGTGCGGCATACTTATCGCCGCACGCGGAACACAGCTTGCTCGACGGATACCAACGATCGGCCAGCACGAGCTGGGCGCCGTAGCGCGGAGCCTTATATTGCAACTGGCGCCTGAACTCGTAAAACCCGACATCGGAGATCGCGCGCGCCAGACGCGCGTTGGCCAGCATTCCGCGCACATTCAAATCCTCGATCACGACCGTTTGATTTTCGCGGCACAATCGAGTGGTCAGCTTGTGCACGAAATCCGCGCGCACGCGGGCTATGCGTGCGTGCAGACGGGCCAGTGCGCGTGCGCCACAGGTTCGGTTCTTCGATACTGAGAGCCGCATGCCCTTCGGGATCGGTCCTGTGATGCCCGCGACTACCATGGCTGCTTTCAGCTTGCGCGACTGGCGCCGCGAGCGGATACGCAGACGCCGCAGTGCCGCCGCAAGTGGCCGCGGTGCCGTAATTTTTTCGCCGCTGGACAGTGTGGCGGCGGCGTTCACGCCCAGGTCAACGCCGGTGACACAGTCGCCCTTGCGGTGAAGATGCGCGACCTGATCCGGCACGTCGACCTGTACCGCGAGATACCAGTGGTCGGCGTCACGTCCAACGCTCGCTCCCATGATCCTGCCGGGCCAGCGCAAATGCTCACGAAGTGGTACTCGTCCGATCTTCGGCAGCACCACTGCCGCACCTTCGATGCGGAATTTATCGTTGGCCACATAAAACGCATCGCGACAACGCCCTTTCTTTTTATAGCGTGGCCGGTGCGCCTTCTGGCCGGCGCGACGCTGTTCGAAGTAGCGAGACCACGCTTTCGCGAGGTTCGCGAAGGGCTGTGCATGGGCATCGCGGTGGATCGTGCGCAGCCAGGGCTGGCCGTCGTCGTCCAGCCAGTCCGGATCAGAATACTTGATGCGATTGAACTGCTTCTTCAGGATCATCGCATTCGGCCTCAAGCCGGCGGCGACCTGGCAGTTCCATTCTGCCAGTGCCCAGTTCCAGACCCGCCGCGCGGTGCTGGCCGCGCGTGCGAAATAGTCGCGTTGTGCAGGCGTCGGGTCAAGCCTGATGCGATGGGCAAGAAGCATCGTCAATGAGTCATGAAGGGACGTGCTGTTTGACCTTGGCGAGCCCGACAAGTTCAGATTAACAACATCGTTACGCATAGATGCTCTATTCATGGTCGCGTATGTATATTCACGTTTTGCGAGACGGGTCACTCCTTCGCGTTGCCCGTACCCGGCAGCTTCAGCCGGCCCGTGTGATAGTCATACTCGTACAGCTCGCCATAGCGACCCCATTCGATCGCGACTTCCAGCATGCGCTTGGCCTGGTCCGCCTCCAGCGCGTCTTCCAGCAGGTCGATGAACGGGTCTTCCGGCAGCGCGCCGCCGGGCTCGTCCTGCAGCTGGCGGTGGATGCGCGCGGCCAGCGGCACGTTTTTCAATAGCTGCTGGCCGAACAGCGCCTGGCGTTGCGCCTGGTCGGCCTGGACGTAGCGCAGGCCCAGCCCCGTGAGGGCGATGTCGCCGCGCTCGACGCTGGCCAGGCCGAGCAGGCCCAGCGCCTCGTACGTGGGGAACAGTTCCTCGTCCGGCAGCTCGGTGTCTTCCGACAGTTGCGGCAGGTCGGCGCGGCCGTCGTACGGCGCGCCGGCCAGCAGGTCCAGCACGCTCTCGATGCGGCCGACGTCCGTGTCCGGCAGGCGGTAGTCGACGGCCGCCGGCAGCGCGGTGCCGGTCGCGACGGCGGCGGGACGCATCGTCATCAGGCCGTAGACCTCGTCGACGAGGGCGCGCACTTCCGGCGCGTCGGCATTGCGCGGGCGCGGCAGGTCGATGCGGATTTCGTGGCGCACGCGCCCCGGATCGCTCGAGAAGATGATGATGCGGTCGGCCATCATGACCGCTTCCTCGATGTTGTGCGAGACGATCAGGATGCCGCGCGTGGGGATCCGCTTGCCGTCCCACAGGTCGAGGATGTCGCCCCGCAGCGTCTCGCCCGTCAGCACGTCGAGCGCCGAGAAGGCTTCGTCCATCAGCAGCACGTCCGGATGCGTGACCAGCGCGCGCGCGATGCCCACGCGCTGGCGCATGCCGCCCGACAGCTCCCTCGGCAGCGCGCTGCCGAAGCCGGACAGGCCGATCAGGTCGAGCATGGCGTCGGCCCGCTCGCGCCGCACGGCCGGCGGGACGCCCTGCGCCTCCAGCCCCAGCTCCACGTTCTGCTGCACCGTCAGCCAGGGGAACAGCGCGAACGACTGGAAYACCATCGCCACGCCGGACAGCGGCCCGCGGATCGGGCGTCCCCGGTATTCGACCTTACCGGCATCGGCCGGTACGAGGCCCGCGACGATGCGCAGCAAGGTCGACTTGCCGGAGCCGGATTTGCCGAGCAGCGCGACGATCTCGCCGTCGGCCAGGGTGAAGTCGACGCCTTCCAGTACGGTGCGCGGGGCGCCGTCGGCGCTGCGGAAGGCCTTTTTCACGCCGTTCAGTTCAACCAGGTTTTCCATAATCGGTTCCAATTCCGGTGTGGTGGGCACGGGGTGCCCACCCTACGTTCGATATTCGTTCATCGTTTACCCCGGTTCATACGGGTCCGGTAGACGTAGGGTGGGCTCCCCGAGCCCACCTGCGCATCAACGGTTGCGGTCTTCGGCGAGCAGATACAGCCTGCGCCAGAAGAAGCGGTTCAACACCATGACGAACACGCACATCACACCGATGCCGAGGGCGATGCGGTGGAAGTCGCCGGCGTCCGTCATCTGCTTGATGTAGCTGCCCAGGCCATCGGCCACGAGCGACGTCTTGCCCCAGGTGACGTATTCCGCCACGATGCTCGCGTTCCACGAGCCGCCGCTCGCCGTGATCGCGCCCGTGACGAAGCTCGGGAATACGGCCGGCAGGTACACGCGCTTCCATTTGAGCCAGCCCGTCAGGCCCAGGTTGTCGGCCGCGAGGCGCAGCTCGTTCGGCAAGGTCGACGCGCCCGCGACCACGTTGAACAGGATGTACCACTGGGTGCCGAACACCATCAATGGGCTGAGCCACACGTTCGGGTTCAGGCGCAGGTGCACGAGGGCGTACACGACGAGCGGGAACATCAGGTTCACGGGGAACGCGGCCAGGAATTGCGCGAGCGCCTGCACGGCCTGGGCGTAGCGCGGACGCAGGCCGATCCACACCGCGACGGGCACCCACACGAGCGACGCGAGGCCGATCAGCAGCATCACCCGCACGAGCGTGATGCAGCCGAGGCCCACGACGCGCAGCGCTTCTCCCCAGCCGACCTGTGCGTGGATGAACAGGACGAAGCGCCAGGCGCCCAGCAACGCGAGCCCGAGGACGATGCGGTCGATCGCGCGGGGCGAGAGCGCGAAGCGCGCGCGGGAAGGCGCCGCCTCCGTCGGTTCGGGCATGCCGAACCAGCCGAGCGTGCGGGCCAGCAGCACCCACATGCGGTCGGTCAGGGCGCGGATCCACACGCTGCGCCGGCCCCAGTCCAGTACCCACGACTGCTGGGCGTGTTCGCCCTGCGATTCCTCGAAGCGGAACTTGTCGGCCCAGGCCAGCAGCGGGCGGAAGAACAGCTGGTCGTACAGCAGGATGCCGGCGAACATGGCGGCGATGGCCCAGGCGATGGCGGTACCTTGTTTCTGTTCGATGGCGACGGCGATGTAGGCGCCGATGCCGGGCAGCTTGATGTCCTGGCCGGCCACCGAGATCGCCTCGGCCGCGACGAGGAAGAACCAGCCGCCGGACATCGACATCATCATGTTCCACAGCATCGCCGGCATGGCGTACGGCAGTTCCAGGCGCCAGAAGCGCTGCCAGGCCGACAGCCGGAACACGCGCGCCGCTTCCGCCAGTTCGGGCGGGATCGTCTTCATCGACTGGTACAGGCTGAATGCCATGTTCCACGCCTGCGAGGTGAAGATCGCGAACACGGCGGCGCACTCGACGCCCAGCAGGTTGCCGGGGAAGAGGGCGATGAACGGGGCGATGGCGATCGCCTGGAAGCCGAGGATGGGCACGGACTGCAGCACGTCCAGCAGGGGCACCATGATCTTTTCGGCGCTGCGCCAGCGCGTCGCGACGACGGCGAACGTGAACGTGAACAGCAGCGCGCAGCCGAGGGCGCTGAACATGCGCAGGATGGTGCGCAGCAGGTAGTAGGGCAGGAAAGCCGGGTCTAGCGAGATGGGCGTCGGCTGGCCCAGCACGAACGGGCGCGCCATCTGCATCGCGCCATAGGCGGCCAGCGCCAGCACGACGAGCACGAGCGGCAGCAACGCCCAGTCCCAGCGGTTCGGGGTGGTCGTGAGGAACGAACGGCCGGTGCGGCCCGGGGTGAACAGTTCGAACATCGCGTCCTCAGTGTCGACCGGTGAAACTACGAAACATCGGTATCTCCGTCGGTGAACGGCATACCTTTCATTCGCGCTTGGTGAGGGCGCGCACGCTCCGCTGACAAAGCGATTGGTGCGCGCGGTGCGGCAGGATTCGTTTGTTGTGGGATACCATCATTCGCCCGGGGCGAGATGACGGCAGGGGGAAGAACCTGCGTTATCTTGCCGGGGCCGGACCGGCATTCAGCCGGCAACAACTGCCACTCGAACAAGTGCCCATGAAAGGGGCTCCATAAAATGAAAACGGTCGGATTTTACGTGGCCGCCCTTTCTAGCGTCAAGGCAATATCCGGCCGCTGCGGGCGCTATCCTGGCTGCAAAATATTGCACCGCAATGACATGCGTGGAAGGGCGGGACAAACGCGCGCACGCGCGCGCGACACGACATCGAGCGGCGGTCGAGGCCAGCGGGGATGATAGCTGCCGGCCCGCTGTCCGGCGCATTACCGTTTGGTAATGTGGGTTGGCATACAACAAAGATGGGCTTCAACGTAGACATTACTTGATCGTAATTTTTGCGGACCGGCCGCTCGCCTATACTGCAGCGCTACCCGATGTCGATCCGGCAGCGCCCTCCATTCCCAGCATCACCGACCACCCCGCCCATGCACGACCTTGCCGACATTGCAGACTGGCTGCAGACCCACGCCATCCATCACGAGACTCCCGTCCACGACACGTTGCCGGACCCGGTGTTCCGCGTGAACGGCCAGGATGCCGTATCGTTCAGCACCAACAACTACCTGGCGCTGGCGAATCATCCGCGCCTCGTGAGCGCGGCCAAGGCCGGCCTGGAGCGCTACGGCGTCGGCAACTGCGAATCGCGGCTGCTGGGCGGCGACCTGCCCGTGTACCGCGAACTGGAGCGCCGCCTGGGCGCCCTGAAGCACAAGACCGACGCCGTGCTGTTCGTCACGGGCTACATGACGAACATCGGCGTGCTGTCCACGCTCGTCAAGGTCGGCCTGCTGGCGCGCATCCATGGTTACCGGCCCCGCAAGCGCCGCAAGTACGCCTATTTCACGGACGAGTACAACCACATCAGCATCCGCGAAGGCATCCTGATGTCCGGCGCGGACCGGCATACGTACCGCCATGCCGACATGGACCACCTGGAGTCGCTGCTGAAGGCCGCGGACGGCGTCAGCCCGGTCATCGTCAGCGACGGCGTGTTCAGCATGGAAGGTACCATTGCGCCGCTGCCCGAGCTGACCGCCCTCGCCGAAAAATACGGTGCGATCCTGTACGTCGACGACGCCCACGCGACCGGCATCCTGGGCGACCACGGCGGCGGCACGTCGGAACACTATGGCTGCTACAGCCCCACGATCATGCAGATGGGGACGCTGTCCAAGGCACTGGGCGCCATCGGCGGCTTCGTGGCGCTGGAGCGCGAGATGGCCGACGTGCTGCGCCTGACGAGTTCCGCCTACGGCTTCACCTGTCCGCCGCCGCCGGACCAGGCCAGTGCGCTGCTGGCCGCGCTGGACATCCTGGAGGAAGAGCCGGAGCGCCGCGTGCGCCTGTGGGACAACCAGCGCTACTTCGTCGAGCGCATGCGCCCGCTGGGCTATACGCTGACCTCGACCGAGACCCCGATCGTGCCGGTGCTGATCGGCGACGCCGAGCGTTGCCAGCAGTTCCAGCGCGCGCTGCGCGCCGAGGGTGTCCACGTCGACGCGATCCAGTTCCCGGCCGTGCCCGTGGGCCAGGCGCGCCTGCGCTTCATGCTCAACGCCGCCCACACGCACGCCCAGATCGACCACGTCGTGGCCGTGATGGCACGATTGTCCTCCATGCTATAGTTCACCAAAGAAGAGCCGAATCATGCCGAACTGCCTCGTGATCGAAGACGACACCGAAACCCGCGACTACCTCTGCAGTGGTTTGCGCGCGGCCGGCTATGCCGTGCAGGCGGAAACCAACGGCGAGGCGGGCAACCGCCGCCTGCAGGAGACGCGCTGGGACGTCGTCGTGCTCGATCGCATGCTGCCCGGCCAGGTCGACGGCCTCGGCATCCTCGAACAGATGCGTTCCCGCGGCGACGGTACGCCGGTGCTGATCCTCTCTGCCCTGAACAGCGTCGACGAGCGCGTGCGCGGCCTGCGCGCCGGCAGCGACGACTATCTCACCAAGCCGTTCGTCATGTCGGAACTGCTGGCGCGGGTGGAAAACCTCAGCCGCCGCAACACGTGGTCGCGCGACGCCACCGTGCTGCAGGTGGCCGACCTGCAGCTCGACGTGCGCACGATGCGCGTGACGCGCCAGGGCACGGCCATCACCCTGCAGCCGCGCGAATTCCGCCTGCTCGAATACCTGATGCGCCACGAAGGCCAGATCGTCACCCGCACGATGCTGCTGGAAGGCGTGTGGGAATACCACTTCGATCCGCAGACGAACGTCATCGACGTCCAGATCAGCCGCCTGCGCAGCAAGATCGACAAGGATTTCAATCCGGCCCTGATCCACACGGTGCGCGGTGCCGGCTATGTGCTGAGCGCCGCCCCGACGTATGGTCCGATCGCGCGCTGACCGCGGCACCGCTTCGGCACCGGGCTTGCGCGGTTCGATCGCGTTCCGGCTTGCGGTCGGCTACGGCGTGCTCGTGGCCGCGTCGATGGCCGCGCTGTCCGTCATCGTCTACGTCGGCACCGTGGGCGTGTTCGAGCGTTCGATCGACAACAAGATCATGACGGTGCAGACGCACCTGGCCGACGCCTGGTCCGCCGGCGGCCGCGCCGGCCTCGTGCGCGAGATCGACGCCCAGCTGCACGACCTGATCGACACCGACACCGAAGTGGTGGGCCTCGTCGACGAGCGCAACCACGTCCTGTCCGGCAACGTGGGCCGCTGGAACGGCGACCTGCCGCCGTCCGGCGAACTGGCGTTCGGCCAGATGGAGCGCAACGGCACGCCGGTGTCCGTGCGCTTCGTCGCGACACGGCTCGACGACGGCAGCCGCCTGATCGTCGGGCGCGACCTGATCGAACTGGACGCCATCCGCACCGTCGTCGAGCGCGCGCTGCTGGTCAGCGCCGCCGTCTCGATCCTGCTCGCGTTCTTCGGTGCCCAGCTGTTCCGCTCGCGCCTGGAAGCGCGCATCGGCCGCATCCGCCGCACGACGGCGCGCATCGCGGCCGGTGAACTGTCCAGCCGCATCGTCGTGATGGGCAGCGACGAATTCGCGCGCCTCGGCGACGACATCAACCGCATGCTCGACCGCATCGAGGCGCTGATGGAGGGCGTACGCCACGTGTCGAACTCGATTGCGCACGACCTGCGCACGCCCCTGTCGCGCGTGCGTAGCCGCCTGGACCGCGCGCTGCAGGCCTCGGCCGATCCGCATGCGCTCGTGGCGGACGCGCGCCTGGCCATCGAGGACATCGACAGCGTCATCTCGCTGTTCGACAAGCTGCTGCAGATCGCTGCGCTGGAATCGGGCGTGCGCGCCGGCACGTTCGAAAAGCTCGACCTGGCCGCCATCGCACAGGACATGACGGAGCTGTACGAGGCGGCCGCCGAAGAGCAGGGCATCGCCCTGACGTTCAGCGGCGCGCCGACGACTATCCGCGGCGACCGCGACCTGCTGGCCAGTGCCCTGGCGAGCCTGATCGACAACGCCATCAAGTATGGCCGCAGCGGCGCCCGCGTCGAGGTGCGCGTCGAGACGGCGGACGGGGTGCCGGCGCTGGCGGTGCGCGACTACGGACCTGGCGTGCCGCCCGCCGACATGGACAAGATCACGCGCCGCTTCTACCGCGTGGACCAGAGCCGCAACCTGCCGGGCAACGGCCTGGGCCTGTCCATCGTCACCGCCATCACCCAGCTGCACGGCGGCACCCTGGAGCTGCGCCCGGCCGATCCCGGCTTCGAGGCGAGCATGGTGTTTCCGCAGGCTTAGCGCGGCAAGTCCCTGTCCCACGGCGCCACGTCGCCGCCGAAGCGCTCGGCCAGGAAATCGAGCAGCAACTGCAGGGCCAGCGGCCGGTGCCGGCGCGACAGATAGACCGCGTGGATGCCCAATGTCTCCGGTTCGTACGCCGGCAACAGCCGGACCAGTGCGCCCCGCCGCAGCGCGTCGCCGACGAAGTAGGTGGGCAGCATGCCCAGGCCCGCGCCGGACAGCACGGCACGGCGCAGCACGGCCGTCTCGTTCGTGAACAGGGTGCCCTTGACGAGCGCCTCGACGGTGGCGCCGGCGTGGCGGAACCGGTAGCACGTGCCGGCGCCGAAGGCGTGCGTGATGAAGCGGTGCGCCTGTAGATCGTCGATGGTGGCCGGCGCGCCGTGCCGCGCGATGTAATCCGGCGCTGCGCAGAGGACCGAATGGCAGCGCGCCAGCTGCCGCGCGACGACGGCCGGGTCGAGCGAATTGGTGAGCCGTACGGCGAGGTCGATGCGGTCCTCGACGAGGTCCACCGCCCGGTCCGCCACCAGCAGTTCGACCTGCACGCGCTCGTGGCGGCGCTGGAAATCCACGATGGCCGACGTCAGCTGCGCTTCCGCGAACGAGGACGACGTCGCCACGCGCAGCTTTCCTTCCGGTTCGCGGTTGCGGTGCCCGGCGACATGGCGCACGTCTTCCGCCAGTTCCAGCAACTGGCGGCACGACGCCAGCGCGGCGTCGCCGGCGTCGGTCAGGGTGATCCGGCGGGTGGTCCGGTGCAGCAGGCGCGCGCCCACCCAGTCTTCCATGGCGGCCAGGTAGCGGCTCACCATCGCCTGCGACATCTCCAGCCGGTCGGCAGCCTGCGTGAGGCTGCCGCGCTCGACGACTTCGATGAATACACGTGCGGCGGTCAGGCGGTCCATTTCATCGGATCATGCAAGAATAAATTTCAATTTCTGGAGTTTATCTACTTGATCGATGCAAATAAAGTGAATCGGTATCGCAACCTGTCGAAAACATTTTTAGCAACCGATCATTATGAACATTCTGCACATCGATTCCAGCATCCTGGGCGACGCGTCGGCGTCGCGCGTGCTGAGCGCCGCCATCGTCGCCGCACTGCTCGACACCGCACCGGATGCGACCATCGTCCAGCGCGACCTGGCCGCCGACCCGATTCCGCACCTGGACGGCGCCATCGCCGCGGGCTTCCGTCCGCTCGGCGGCGGCAACCCCGATGCCGCCACGCTGGCCGAACACGCCCGTTCGGAAGCGCTGGTGGGCGAACTGCTCGCCAGCGACGTCATCGTCATCGGCGCGCCGATGTACAACTTCTCGGTGCCCACGCAGCTCAAGGCCTGGATCGACCGGGTGGCGCAGCCCGGCCGCACGTTCAAGTACACGGCCACGGGGCCGGTGGGCCTGGCCGGCGGCAAGACGGTCATCGTCGCCTCGACGCGCGGCGGCATGTATTCGGCGGGGCCGGCGACGATGATGGATTACCAGGAAGACTACCTGAAGGCGATGTTCGGCTTCCTGGGCATCACCGACGTCCGCTTCGTCCGCGCCGAGCAGTTGTCCAGGGGCGCCGACGTCCGCAGCCAGGCGATGGAAGCCGCGCAGGCAGCCGTGTCCGGCGTCGTGAACCTGGCCGCCGCGGCCTGAACGCAGGGGGCATCCATGGAAAACGCAACGCTGCACTACATCCACGACCCGTTCTGCGGCTGGTGCTACGCGGCCGCGCCGCTGGTCAAGGCCGCGCGCGAGGTGATGCCGGTGCGGGCGCACGGCGGCGGCATGATGGCGGGCGCCCGGCGCCGGCCGGTGACGCCGCAGCTGCGCGCATACGTGATGCCGCACGACGAGCGCATCGCGCAACTGACCGGTCAGCCGTTCGGCGAGGCCTATTTCGAGGGCCTGCTGCGCGATACGTCGGCGGTGTTCGATTCCGCACCGCCGACTGCCGCCGTGCTGGCCGCCGACAAGCTGGCCGGTCGCGGGCTGGACATGCTCGCGCGCCTGCAGACGGCGCACTACGTGGAAGGCCGGCGCATTGCCGACCGCGACGTGCTCGTCGCCGTGGCGGGCGAGATCGGGCTGGACCCGTCCCGTTTCGCGCCGGCGCTGGACGACGCGCAGCACGACGTCGGGCCGCACATCGAGGCCACGCGCCGGCTGATGGCGCAACAAGGCATCGGCGGGTTCCCCGGCTTCGTGCTGGAACGCGACGGTACGTTCACGCCATTCGACGCGGCCGGATTCCTCGGCCGGCCGCAGGCAATGCGGGACTGGCTGGCGGCCGGATGCGGGCCGGACGGCTGTTCCATTTGATACGACGGAAGTCCGCTGGGCGGCTCAGCGCGCCGCCAGCGGACGCCGAACGGCGCGCCACAGGCCCAGCACCTGCACCGGCAGCAGCGGCAGGATGACGGTCGAGGCGAAGGCGATCAGCTTGACCAGGCCCCAGGCGGCCAGCAGAGGATGGCGGTCGGCGGCCTGGCGCAGTGTCATTGTTGTCATGGTTGTCTCCTGTTTATCGTTATGGTCGTGATGACAGGAAGCGGGCCATGTGGCCGCCACCGACGTGCGACGGGCTGCGCGTATCGCGGGATGAGCGGTAAAATAGCCAGCTTCCTCCAGACCGAGACAGCAATGACCCAACGCCTCATCCTTGCCTCCAACAACGCGGGCAAGCTCAAGGAATTCGCCGAACTGCTTGGCCCGATCGGCTTCGAACTGCACCCGCAGGGCGAATTCGGCGTGCCCGAAGCGGAAGAACCGTTCGGCACCTTCGTCGAGAACGCGCTGCAGAAGGCCCGCCACGCGGCGCGCCTCACCGGCCTGCCGGCGCTCGCCGACGATTCCGGCGTGTGCGTGAACGCCCTGGGCGGCGCGCCCGGCGTGGTTTCCGCGCGCTTTGCCGGCGAACCGAAGTCGGATGCGCGCAACAACGAAAAACTGGTCGCCGACCTGGCGGCCCATGCCGACAAGTCGGCCTATTACTACTGCGTGCTCGTGTACGTGCGCCATGCGGACGATCCGCAGCCCGTGATCGCGGACGGCGTCTGGCGCGGCCGGATCATCGATACGCCGCGCGGCGCCAACGGCTTCGGCTACGACCCGTACTTCCTGGTGCCGGAATTCGACCGCACGGCGGCCGAACTGGCGCCGCAGGAAAAGAACGCCGTCTCGCACCGCGGCCAGGCGCTGCGCGCGCTCGTCGACAAGCTCGGGAAACTGAAATGATTCCGATCAAGCCCGTCGGCCCGGCCACCGAGCCGAGATCGCCCGCCGCCGCGGCCCTGCAGTACCTGCAACCGGGCGTGCTGAACCTGGCGGCACTGCCGCCGCTGGCGCTGTACGTCCACTGGCCGTGGTGCGTGCGCAAATGCCCGTACTGCGACTTCAATTCGCACGAATCGAAAGAGCCGATTCCGGAAAGCGCCTACCTGGACGCGTTGCGCGCCGACCTGGAACAATCGCTGCCGCTGATCTGGGGCCGCAAGATCCACACGGTGTTCATCGGCGGCGGCACGCCGAGCCTGATGTCGGCGGCGGGGCTGGACCGGCTGATGTCGGACATCCGCACCTTGTTGCCGCTCGACCTCGACGCCGAGATCACGATGGAAGCGAATCCCGGCACGTTCGAAGCCGACAAATTCAAGGCCTTCCGCGCCAGCGGCATCAACCGCCTGTCGATCGGCATCCAGAGCTTCAACAGCAGGCATTTGCAGGCGCTGGGCCGCATCCACGACGCGGACGAGGCGATCAAGGCCGTGGAGATCGCCCAGGCGAACTTCGACAACTTCAACCTCGACCTGATGTACGCGCTGCCCGCGCAGACGCTGGCCGAGGCCACGGCGGACATCGACACCGCGCTGGGCTTCGCGCCACCGCATTTGTCGCTGTACCACCTGACGATGGAACCGAACACGGTGTTCGCGAAATATCCGCCCGCGCTGCCGGACGACGACGCGAGCGCGGACATCCAGGACATGATCCTCGAACGGACGGCCGCCGCCGGCTACGACCATTACGAGGTATCGGCCTATGCGCGGCCCGGCCATCGTGCGCGCCACAACCTGAACTACTGGCAGTTCGGCGACTACCTCGGCATCGGCGCCGGTGCGCATTCGAAGCTGTCGTTCCCGCACCGCGTGCTGCGCCAGGCGCGCTACAAGCAGCCGGCGTCGTTCATGGAGGCGGCAGGCAAGGGCAATGCCGTCGCCGAGGAACACGAGATCGGGCGCGCCGACATGGGTTTCGAATTCATGCTGAACGTGCTGCGTCTGACGGAGGGCTTCGATCCGAACCTGTTCGGCGAGCGCACCGGCATGTCGATCAACGCGATCGAGAAGGCGCTGAACGCGGCGGAAGCGAAAGGCCTCATCTACCGCGACTTCCGCGTGATCCGCCCGACGGCGCTGGGACAACGCTTCCTCAACGATCTGCAGGAGATGTTTCTGGCAGAATGATGCGCGGCGCTGCTATTCTATCAAGGTTGCACCGCCATCAACTTCTGCCGGAGACCCCATGCGGCGTTATCTTGCCGCCAGCACGTATATCGACTTCGACACGCCCTAGGTCCGCGCTTGCGCCCGCCGGCTGGCCGACAACGCCGCGTCCGAACTGGACGTCGTGCGTGCCTGTTTCGAATTCGTGCGCGACGAGATCCGCCACAGCTCGGATTTCGAGCTGAACCCCGTCACGTGCAAGGCGTCCGACGTGCTGCGCCACGGGACGGGCTACTGCTATGCGAAGAGCCACCTGCTGGCCGCGCTGCTGCGCGCGAACGGCATTCCGGCCGGGCTGTGCTACCAGCGCCTTTCCGTCGGCGCGGGCGGCGCGCCGTATTGCCTGCACGGCCTGAATGCCGTCCACCTGAAGGACTTCGGCTGGTACCGCATCGATGCGCGGGGCAACAAGCCCGGCATCGACGCGCGCTTCGCGCCGCCGGTGGAATATCTGGCGTTCGCCGTGCGCGAGCGGGAAGAGCGCATGCTGCCGGAGATCTGGGCCGAGCCGCTGCCCATCATCGTCGACGCGCTGGAACGCCACGCCACCTGGGACCAGGTGCTGGCCAACCTGCCGGACGTCGAATTGTTCATCCACCAATGAAAGGATATCCATGTTCAGTCACATCATGATCGGGTCGAACGACCTCGAGCGTTCCCGGCGTTTCTACGACGCCGTACTGGGCGTCCTCGGCGCGGGTGCGCCGTTCTCCAGCCAGGCGCCGTCCGGTCAGCAGCGCATGTTTTAGCGCCACGACGGCGGCGTGTTCTGCGTCACCGAGCCGATCGACGGCGCAGCCGCGACGTGCGCCAACGGCGCCACGATCGGCTTCAGGTGCGATTCGCCCGAGCAGGT
The DNA here is from genome assembly GCF_056404615.1 of Massilia sp. P2_C2. NCBI lineage: Bacteria > Pseudomonadati > Pseudomonadota > Betaproteobacteria > Burkholderiales > Oxalobacteraceae > Massilia > Massilia sp. P2_C2. The sequence continues at coordinate 18,318 of NZ_JBFUDR010000017.1, forward strand.
TCATGCCTTCCACGATACGGCCGTCGCCCACGGCGGCATATCGATCGAGGGGCCGCCCGGGCCGCGCGACAGCAGCATGGGCCCGCTGTACCTGGCGTATGTGCGCGATCCTGACGGCCACAAGCTGTGCGCCGGCTACCGCCAGAAATAATCGACCAAGCGACCGCCGTGCGGAAACGTGCCGTGCGAATCCGGAACGTTGTGCTAAAGTACCTGACTTGCATGATTTTTAATGAAAGGCAGGCTGGCCGATGCCTCTTCCCGCGGCGCCGCGCATCCTGGTCGTCGATGACGAGGAAGCCATCACCTACGTGTTCGAACGCTACCTGAGCATGGCAGGCTATGACGTGTCCGTCGCCGACAACGGGCCCGACGCCGTGCGCGCCGGCGAGGCGGGCACGTTCGACCTGCTCATCACGGATTTCCGCATGCCCGGCATGAACGGCGTCGAGGTGATCCACGCGCTGCGCCGCCGGCAGCCCGGCCTGCCGGCGCTCGTCATCTCGGGCAATCCGATCGAGGCGGGCACGATGCCCGAGGGCGTGCGCKTCCTGTCCAAGCCCGTGTCGATGCCCGACCTGCTCGCCCTCATTCCCTCGCTTATCGCGCGCACATAGCGCAGGTGGTCCGGTACCTCCTGTCCGGTATCGTCTGACGGCCTGATGGTCACCATCCTCGGCTGCGCGCGCACGCGCCCGGCCGCCACGCCGTATGCCGCGGCGCTGTTCATCGTCGCGGGCTACTGGTTCACGGTGTCGTCGTCGTTCGCCAATCCCGTCCTCACGCTGGCGCGCGCCGCCACCGATACGTGCGCCGGCATCCGCCTCGCGGACGTGCCCGGGTACGTGCTGGCCCAGCTGGCCGGTGGGGCGGCCGCGACGGTCGTGTTCGGGTGGCTGTATCCGCGTGCACCGGCCGTCCAAGTGCCTATCTCTGTAGGCGCGAACAGGTAGGGTGGGCACGTCTCATTTGAGGCCCCCGGCCTCAAATGCCCACCCTACTCGCGGTCTCAGCCGCGCTGGCCGGCGGCCAGTACCGTCAGGGTGCGCGCCAGGCCGCTCACCACGCGCGCCATGCCGGCAAGGACGACTTTCTCGGGCGGATCGTCGGTGGCCGTGCCGTTCGCGTCGGTATCGGCCTGGCGGTAGGGAAAGCGGGTGAACGACGTGTCGGTGAGCACGAGGGCGGGCAGGCCGCCGCCGGGATGGTGCCAGGCGGCGCGGTCGGACAAGGTTACGCCCTGCATGTACGCCGGCGTGGCCAGGCCGCGTGCCGGCACGTCGGCCAGGCTCTGGAAAGCCGACAGCGCATCGCGCACCTGGCGCGACGACGCCAGGCTGCCGACGTAGGCGATGAAGCTGTCGGGACGCTCGCCTGGCACGTCCGCCAGCAGGCGCGCGACCTCGCCCAGACTCGCCCCGGCCGGCACGGCCACGCCGGGCTTCGGCGCCAGGAAGAACACGAACCGGATTTCCGTGCCGCGGCTGGGACGCACGTCCGCCAGCAGCCGCGCCAGTTCCAGCACGGCGGCCGCGCTGCCGGTCGCACCGGGATCGCCTGCGACAGCCCCGGGCGTGCCATCATAGCGGGCACCCACGATGAAGGTGCGCGCCGCTTTCGCGCCCGGCGCCACGTTGGCCAGCACGGCTTCGATGTTGCGACGGTCGCCGCCGCCGCGGTCCTGCACGGCATAGCCGGCCGTCTGCAGCACGCTGTCGATGTAGGCGGCGGCGGCGGCCCGGCGTGTGGCCGCGGTCTGGTCGGGGGGGCTGCTCGCGAGCGCCGTCACGTGCGCGCGCAGGCGCATGGACAGCGGCGGTTCCGGCATGGYGGCGCCAGGATTCACCGTCACCATGGCCAGCAGTACGAGCAGGACGATGGCGATGATGGATTTCCAATGAGAACGAAGAAAATGTCGCATGGCAAAGGGCGCGGCGCAAGGGGCGACCGTGCCGGACAGGCCGGGCTCGGCGCGCGTTGCGGACCTGGCGGACGCCGTCCGGCGACGGCTGCCGGGTCTGCCCGTGCATGCATGAAAAACCGGGGCCGGCCTGCGATTTCATGATACAGAAATCGCGGCCGGCCCCGGTCGAGAGTCATTGCAATGGTGCGCGGAAATGTTTCCGACGGCGCAAATGGTAGGGTGGGCACCCCTGTGCCCACGCGGACGCATGCGGTACGCGAACGTTACGCGTGGGCACGTTTCATTTGGGGCCCCCGGCCCCAAATGCCCACCCTACGGCGAGGTCGGAACGCGCCGGAAGAATCAGCGCGCTGCCGTCGCAGGGCCCGGCTCAGACCAGCCGCCACCGAGTACGCGGTACAGCGTGACCTGGTTCTGCAGGCGCAGCAGGTTGGCCTGGATGGCCTGCTGCTGGGCGGTGAACAGCGAGCGCTGGGCGTCCAGCAGGTCCAGGTAGCTCGCCGTGCCGCTGCGGTAGCGCAGGTCGGACAGGTTGAAGCGGTCCGTTTCCGCCGCCGCCACTGCTTGCTGGGCGCGCAGCTGTTCGCTGTACGTGGCCTGGCCGGCCAGCGCATCCGCCACTTCGCGGAACGCGGTCTGGATCGAGCGTTCGTACTGCGCCACGGCGATGTCGCGGCCGGCCTTCGCACTCTCGACGCCGGCGCGGCGCGCGCCGTAGTCGAAGATCGGCAGCAGGGCCTGCGGGGAGAACGTCCAGCCATACGTGCCGCTCTTGAACAGGCTAGAGAGCTCGTTGCTGGCGCTGCCCGCCGTCGCCGTCAGCGAGATGCGCGGGAAGTAGTTGGCCCGCGCGGCGCCGATGTTGGCGTTGGCCGCGATCAGCTGCTGCTCGGCGGCGCGGATGTCCGGGCGCGCGACCAGCAGATCGGACGGCAGCCCGGCCGGCAGGTCCGGCAGGTTCGTCGTCGCGAGCGTGGCGCCGGCCGGCAGGTTGTCGGGAATAGTCTGGCCGACCAGCAGGGTGAGCAGGTTCAGGTCCTGCGCGCGCTGGCGCTGGGCCTGGGCCAGCGTGGTGCGGGCCGTCTCGACGAGCGACACGRCCTGCTGCAGGTCGAGCTTCGAGGAGACGCCGTTCTCGAAGCGCAGCCGGGTCAGGCGCAGCGATTCCTCGCGCGTCCTGAGGGTCTGCTGTACGAGGGACAGCAGTTCCTCGTCGGCGAGGAACGTCAGATACGTGTTGGCGACCTGGGCGATGAGGCTGATCTGGACGGTCTTGCGCGCTTCCTCGGTGGCGAGGAATTGCGACAGCGCCGCCTGGCTCAGGTTGCGCACGCGGCCGAACAGGTCGATCTCGAACGCCGACATCGCGAAGCCGGCCTGGTACGTGGTGGTGACCGCATTGCCTTCGCCGCCCGTCGTCACGCGGTTTTCGTTGGCGACCGCGCTGACCGTYGGGAGCCGCGCCGCGCGCTGGATCTGGTACGCGGCGCGCGCCTGCTCGATGTTCAGGACGGACACGCGCAGGTCGCGGTTGTTGGCCAGGGCCAGCGTGATCAGCTGCTGCAGGCGCGGGTCGGTGAAGAAGCGCTGCCACGCGATGTTCGCGGGCGCCTCGTTCGCGACCGGGTTGCCGCTGCTGACCGTGCCTTCCACGGTCGGGAAGGCGCCCGCCACCGGCGCGGCCGGGCGTTCATACTTCGGCGCCAGGTTCATGCAACCGGTCAGCACGAGGGCCAGCACGAGAGGAGTAAGTCGTTTCATGTCGTCCATCAGATTGTCGAGTCGATGACAGTGGCGTCGTCTTCGTGCGCGTACTTCTTGCGCTGGCGTTCGCTGCCCTTGAAGAAGCTGCGGATGACGACGAAGAACACGGGCACGAAGAACACGCCGAGTGCCGTCGCCGTGATCATGCCGCCCATCACACCGGTACCGATCGCGCGCTGCGACGCGGCGCCGGCGCCGCTGGCGACCGCCAGCGGCAGCACGCCGAGGATGAACGCGAGCGAGGTCATGATGATCGGCCGGAAGCGCAGGTGCGCCGCCTGCAGCGCCGCTTCCATCGGCGACTTGCCCTGCGCCTGCAGGTCCTTCGCGAATTCGACGATCAGGATCGCGTTCTTCGCGGCCAGGCCGATGATGGTGATCAGGCCCACCTTGAAGTAGACGTCGTTGGACAGGCCGCGCGCCGATGCCGCCAGCAGCGAGCCGAGCACGCCCAGCGGCACGACCAGCAGCACCGCGACCGGGATCGACCAGCTCTCGTACAGCGCGGCGAGGGCCAGGAAGACGGCCAGCAGCGCGAAGCCGATCAGCACGAACACGGTCGAGCCGGCGAGGATCTCCTCGCGCGACTGGCCGGTCCATTCATACGCGAAGCCGGCCGGCAGCCTGGCCGCCAGGGCCTGCATCTCGTCCAGCGCCTGGCCGGTCGAGTAGCCCTTGGCGGCGTCGCCCGTGATGCTCATCGCGGAATAGCCGTTATAGCGCGTGGTCTGCATCGGACCCGTGATCCATTGCGTGGTCGCGAACGCGGACAGCGGCACCGGCTGGCCCTTCGTGTTCAGGGCGTTGATGCGCAGCAGGTCTTCCGGTTGCATGCGCTGCGGCGCGTCGGCCTGCACGATCACGCGCTGCAGGCGGCCGGCGTTCGGGAAGTCGTTCACGTATGCCGAACCGAGCGACGTCGACAGCGCCGTGTTGATGGCGCCGAACGTCACGCCCAGGGCCTGCGCCTTGTCGCGGTCGATGTTCAGCTTCAGTTGCGGCGCATCTTCCAGGCCTTCCGGACGGATGCCCGTCAGCACCTTGCTCTGCATCGCCATGCCCAGCAACTGGTTACGCGCCTGCAGCAGGGCGGCGTGGCCGAGGCCGCCGCGGTCCTGCAGGCGGAACGAGAAGCCCGTGCCGCGGCCCAGTTCCGGGATCGGCGGCGGGCTCACCACGAAGATGAACGAGTCGCGCAGCGCCCCCATATGCATCGTGATGCGCATGGCGAGGTCTTGCGCGCTCTGGCCCTGGCCCTTGCGCTCGTCCCACGACTTCAGCGGGATGAACGCCAGGCCCATGTTCTGGCCCTGGCCCGTGAACGAGAAGCCCGTCACGGCGACCATGTCGGCCACTTCCGGCTGCTTCAGCACATAGTCTTCCATCGCGTGCAGGACGACGTTGGTGCGTTCGGCGGTGGCGCCCGGCGGCAGCTGGATGTTGGCGATGATATAGCCCTGGTCCTCGTTCGGCAGGAACGAGTTCGGCAGGCGCGCGAACATCAGGGCGACGATGCCGATCAGGACCACGAACACGACCAGTGCGCGGCCGCTGCGGCGGAGGATCTTGCCGACCACGCCTTCATAGCGCCTGGCGCCCGTCGTGAAGGTGCGGTTGAACCAGCCGAAGAAGCCTTTTTTTTCCATATGGTGTCCCGCTTCCACCGGCTTGAGCAGGTGCGCGCACAGCGCCGGCGTGAGCGACAGCGCCATGAATGCGGAGAAGCCGATCGACGACACCATCACGATCGAGAACTGGCGGTAGATGTTGCCGACCGCGCCGGCGAAGAAGGCCAGCGGCACGAACACGGACATCAGCACGACCGTCACGCCGATGATGGCGCCCGAGATCTGGCCCATCGCCTTGCGCGTGGCCAGCAGCGGCGGCAGGCCTTCCTCGGACATGATGCGCTCGACGTTCTCCACCACCACGATGGCATCGTCGACGACGATACCGATCACGAGCACCATGCCGAACATGGTCAGCACGTTGATCGAGAAGCCCATCGCGAGCAGCGTGGCGAAGGCGCCCAGCAGGGCGACCGGGACGACGATGGTCGGGATGATCGTGTAGCGGATGTTCTGCAGGAACACGTACATCACGATGAACACGAGGATCACGGCCTCGATCAGGGTTTCCACCACCTGGCTGATCGAGATCTGGATGAATTTCGTGCTGTCGTAGGGAATCGAGTATTTCATGCCGGGCGGGAAGTACTTCTGCAACTGCTGCATGCGTTCCTTGATCAGGCGCGCGGTTTCCAGCGCATTACCGGTCGGTGACAGCTGCACGCCGATACCGGTCGACGGCTTGCCGTTCAGGCGCGTGGAAGTGGTATAGGCCTGGCCGCCGATCTCGATGCGGGCGACATCCTTCAGGCGCACGGTGGAGCCGTCCGGATTGGCGCGTAGCACGATGTTGCCGAACTGTTCGACGCTCGACAACTGGCCGGTGACGACGACGGTCGCCGAGATCTGCTGGCCCTTCGCGACCGGCAGGTCGCCGATCGTGCCGGACGCCACCTGGGCGTTCTGCTGGGCGATCGCGGCGCTGATGTCGGACGGCGACAGGTTGAAGCCGACCAGCTTGGCCGGGTCGATCCAGATGCGCATCGCCTTCTCGGTACCGAACAGCTGGGCCTGGCCGACGCCCTTGATCCGCTGGATCTCCGGCAGCACGTTGCGCGACGCGTAGTCGCCCAGCGCGATGGTGTCCCAGTTCGGGTCGTCGGACGACAGGATCGTGAACAGCAGGAAGTTCGAGCGGGCCTTGTCGACGCGCACACCCTGCTGGGTCACCGCGGCCGGCAGGCGCGGGGTCGCGCGGGCCAGGCGGTTCTGGACGTCGACCTGGGCCAGGTCGGGATTTGTGCCGGTCTCGAAGCTGATCGTGATGGAGCCGGTGCCGTTGGCCTGGCTGGTCGACTCCATGTAGATCATGCCCTGGGCACCGTTCATCTCGCGTTCGATCACGGAGATGACGGAATCCTCCAGCGTTTGTGCGGAGGCGCCGGGGTAGGCGACGCTGACGACGATCGACGGCGGCGCCACGGTGGGATATTGCGCGATCGGCAGCTGCTTGATGGCGACGCCGCCAAGCACCATGATGAATAGCGCGATCACCCAGGCAAAAATGGGGCGGTCAATAAAAAAACGTGCCATGGTGGTTCCTGTTTATCTAGCCTTGCCTTCTCACTGGCGGGTGTTGCCCGTGCCGGCGGCGGTGCGGGCGGCAGGCGCGGCGGCCGCGGCCTGGACACCGGCCGCGCTCGGCTTGGCCACGGGAGCGCCGGCGTTCGCCGGGGCTGCCGGCGCCGCGTCGGGCGTCGCCGTTGGGGTCCAGACGACGGGCTGGACCGGGGTGCCCGGCGGCAGCATCTGCAGCTTCTGGAAGCCGTCGACCATCACCTTCTCGCCTTCCTTCAGGCCAYCCGTGACGACCCAGTTCTCGCCGTTCTGCGACCCGATCTTGACGGTGCGCTGGACCGGCTTGTTGTCTGGACCGATTACCATCAGGGTATCGCCATTCGGGCCGCCACGCGTGACGGCCTGTTGCGGCACGAGGATGCCGGACGGCAGCTCCGCCTGCGCAAGGCGCACGCGCACGTACTGGCCCGGCAGCAGGGCGTTGTCCGGGTTCGCGGCCTGGGCACGGAGCGTGATCTGGCCGCTGGTCGGGTCCACGGTGATGTCCGAGAACAGCAGCTTGCCTTTCTGCGGCAGCGGCGTGCCGTCGTCCAGCACGATGGTCACGGGCACGCTGGAGCCGAACCCTTTGTCGCCCGTGTTCTTGCGCAGGCGCTGCAGTTCGGCGGCGGACTGGGTAATGTTCAGGTACACGTTGTCGGTCTGCTGGATCAGCGCCATCTGCGTCGCCTCGGTGGCGGAGACGAGTGCGCCTTCCGTCACGAGCGCGCGGCCGATGCGGCCCGAGATCGGGGCGTAGACGTTGGCATAGTCATAATTGATCCTGGCGATGCGCACCTGGGCCTTGGCCGAGTTGACGTCGGCCTCGGCCTGCTTCTGCGCGGCCACGGCGTTCGTGAATTCCTGCTTGCTGACGGCCTGGGCTTCGACGAGCGGCTTGTAGCGCTCGACGGTGGCGGCGGTCGACGTCAGGTTCGCCTGGGCACGGCCGAGCGAGGCCTGGGCGGCGTTGAGCTGTGCCTGGTACGGCTCCGGATCGATCTGGAACAACGACTGGCCCTGCTTGACCATGCTGCCCTCGGTGAACATGCGCTTGAGGACGACGCCGTTGACGCGGGCGCGGACCTGGGCCGTACGGATCGCCTCGACGCGGGCCGGCAACTCGGTCTCGAGCGCGACCGGCTGGAACTTCGTGGTGATGACGCCGACTTGCGGCGGCGGCATCTTGGCGCCGGCGGCGCCGGGACCGGCCTGGGCGTTATCCTTGGGGCCGCAGGCGGACAGCATGGCCACGGCCACCAAGGTGCAGGCGGCGATCCTTGTCAGAGTGAGGGAGGAGTGGGCAGAGCGCATTCAATGCTTCCTTCTTGTGGAAAATAGGACAAAACCGATCCGCGGCACTTCCTTGGGAGCAGGGGACGGCCGCCGCGACTGCGGCAGGCGGTCCGGTGCATCCTTTGTGCGGCATCCGGTTCTATCGCTAGCTTTTGGAAAAACCCCGCTATACTATCACGAGTGTATGTTTAATGTTTTCCACCTATAAAAACCGAGAGGATGAACGATGGCCCGCAGAACCAAGGAAGAAGCGGCCGCGACCCGGGACAGCATTTTGGATGCTGCAGAAAAATTGTTCGTGGAACAAGGTGTTTCGCGCACGACGTTGCAGCATATCGCAAGCGCGGCCGGCGTGACGCGCGGCGCCATCTATTGGCATTTCGACGACAAGGGCGCGCTGTTCAACGCGATGATGGAGCGCGCGATCCTGCCGCTGGAGGCCGAGATGCAGGTGCTGGACCAGGCGGAATCCGACGATCCCCTGGTCGACCTGCGCAACTACATGCTGGCCGTGCTGCGCCGGACGGTCGAGGACCCCGGCGCGCGCCGCGTGTTCGAGATCGCGACGTTGAAGGTGGAATTCGTCGGGGAGATGGATGCCGTGCGCCAGCGGCGTCAGCAGAACATGGCCGGCTGGATGAGCCGGGCCGAGGGCCGCATCCGTGCGGCGGCCGAGAAGGGGCTGATCGGCGGTGATGTGGAACCGGATCGTGTGGCGCTGGCGTTGTGGATCATGATCGATGGGTTGATCCGCAACTGGATGTTCGATCCGCAGGGGTTTGATTTACTGCAGATCGGCCAATGCGTGATCGATCCTTATCTGGATGGGTTGCGGGCGGGGCGTGGGTAGTGGCTGGATGCACGGTTTCGCTGTCGTTTCACCCGACCGTTGCCGGCAAGCTCCCGAGCAGCTTGCACCCGCATTCCGTCTTACAGCCCTCGACTGCCACGGGAACGCCGTTGACCGTCAACGTGCTGTGCGCAGTAATGATCTTGTTGACGCCATGCGGTTTGCCGCCGGGGTAGGACTGTGGGCAGTTCACCTGATCGCCGAGCCTGGCGATGGCGCGTCCCCGGATGTCGTGGGTTGGGGAGCCGGTGATCACTGTGCCGCCGTGGTCGGTTTTGTCGCCGACGGTGATGATTTTTAAAGACATTCATATGCCCCTGGAGATTGATGTCGTCAACAGAATATGATCAGCCGACGTGAATATTCAAGTCGATAGTATTTGTTGGCTGCAAGATTTATTTGTCTTTGCGTTCGCGAAAAATTTGATAATGTTTCGCGTTAGTCAAGGATTTGGATGGGTGCGAGGCCAAAGGCTTCCAGATAGTTGTCCTGGAGCGGTAGCGATGGTGCTGCGCCAGTAGCCAGGGCCCACGCTCCGGCGCCCATAAATGTAGGAATTATTAGCGATATTGAGAACATATATCTGGTGCTCTTGACTGCTTCGTTGGTGCGATTTAGACCTCTCAAAATACGATCTCCTGATAGTCACGCATCATTTTGTACATCAAATAGCTCCAGTTTTCGTGGATTCTATGCACGGTAGAAGCTCCAGCGTCCCTCATCCAAAGTGCAATGACCGTCGATGTGCCGTCTGTGCTCGATTGGTCATGAGTAATAGCCCGGCCTGCCAATTTATCAGCTTCCTCGACAAACTAATTGGCCAGAAATCCAGAGAAAATTGTCGTTGCTCCTATTCAGGGTTGGTCACCATCGGATAGTTATATTTGCGTTGACAGGCGTGACCTCGATATTCGGTGTTGGAGGTGACTTCAATTATCCGAAGAATTCAAGCATCATTTTTATGAATTTGGTGTGGTGGCAAACATTTGGGTGGTCGAGATGATATGTCAACATAAACAGGTTTATTTGTTTTTTTTCTTATCTTCATTGGATAGAAGTAAAATACGAGCCATGCTCGTGTGGCCAATCCTAGAAACATCAGGTTTAACGGGGTCGCAAAAATGGCTAAAAATACATGAATGAATGGAACTCCAATAAACTGCGATAACGACGTCGCAATGGGTGTCAAAGAAAATGCGGCGATTCCTGAGAGAGTGAAATATTTGGAGTTCGGAAATTGTTTAAATTTTAGTAATTTTTCGACAATTTGTTTATCTGCTTGTTGCGAGTAGTAGAAGGCGGATGGTTCTTCGGCGTAAATGCAATAGAATAATTTTTTGTCGAAATAAATGATTCTGTAGATGTGTACAAAGCGAAGGCACCATCTTGCTGTTAATGTGCACTCTAGCCCAATGAGGGTGAGGCGAGCGAATATTGGTAATGAACTATATTGTGCGATGCATAGAACAGGGTATATGCCGAGTATTGAGGCACTGCTCAACGAAAGAATCCCAGTGCCGAAGTATTTGCTCTCCCAATTCCAGTGGAATATATATGGAATTGGAAATGCAATAATTGCGGAAAATGCGATTCCCAAGCCAAGCAGTCCGAGGTAGTTGTCGTGGAGTGCTTGGTTTGGTGCCGCTCCGATAGCTAGAGCCCAAGCTCCACACCCCATGACTAGTGGAATAAAGAGGGAAATTGTAAAAATAAACCTTGTGCTCTTAGCCGCACTATTGATGGAGTCCAGGTCTCTCAAAATATAATCTCCTGATAGTCTCTTGTCATTTTGTGCATCAAATAGCTCCAGTTTTGATGTAGCCGTTCCATAACTGAATTTCCGGATTCTCGCATCCAATGTGCAATAATCGAAGCTGTGCCATCCGTGTTCGATTGGTCATGAGTGATGGTGCGGCCAACTAGTTTATCGGCGGATTCGATCAGGTAATTCACAATAAATCCGGCACCTATTGTTATCGCGCCGATGGCAATGATGGGTATTGCTGCTCCAAAAGAAATCATCACGAGCCATACGGCTATGGCAACGACTAGCGTTGTAGCTGCTGCCGCCAAGATTGTCTTGATTGTTGAGGTGATTAATGCTGCGGCCAAGTCGTAGCCGTCTTTTTGGGCGTCGTCTTTCCACTCTGTAATCGCAGTGGCTGTTCCGAAAATGAAACTTACCAATGCGGTTTTTTCAAATGTTCCTGCTATACCTTTTAGCGTCGCGCCAAATGTACTTGTGGTCTTACCCGCCCCRGCAAAGATGGCCATGATGCGGTCATGGCCTGGCCCAAACCCACCTCGGCCAAAAACAGTATTGCTATTGCTAAAGCCGGAAAAATAAAATCTCACTTTGCCTCGGACGAAGTGGACCTGCGCTTTCACGAGTTTGAAACCCTGGCTTGTCCTGCCATCTAAGCTGGCGCGTAGCCATTCCCAGTTATCCTTGATGTAGGCGCCCGTGCCCGAAATTTGTCCCCAGATCCAATTCCTAGTGGCAACGTGATTTGGGTCTATATCTGAGAGTCCAGAATGATCGCCGCCTTTTTTGAAGAACTCCGCAATATGTGCTGGCATACCTTCAACTTGTCCATCGATAACGCAAACGACTGGGCAAGAAAAGTCAGAGGCGTGTGCGGGTCTCGGCTTTTCTGCGGCTATGACGGGCTTTGACGCTGTCAATCCGTGCGGTTCGCTGCGAAGAGGTTGACGCATTGTTTTCTTCGGAGTCGTGAGGCCACTTGTGTCACCGCCAATGGAGATTATTATCGGAGCTGGCTTCTCTTTGGGGACGTCGGTATAGGTCTGACTGTCCCATGCTTTTGGTTCAACTTTATATACAACTCGCCCATCTAAACTGAGTACGAGTGCACCACGGAAATTTCGACTTACCCAAACATGAAATCGCTCGCCATCCTTAAACGTTACCTTTCCATGTCTCGACGCATGGACAATTTTTTTGTCTCGAGGATTGTAAAAGTCCGATTCCGTCGACTCCAGCGTGTAAGTCTTTCCATTGTCAAGTTGAATATCGAAAACTACATCCCGATGTTTTCGTAATATCACCTTCAGCTTGTCGGTACCGCCGCCAATCCAGCACTGGACCGTTTCGCCGGGAAGGTCAATGCAATGCTCCTGAACCACCAGATCGTTATCGCTGGTTTTGCTTTCTGTCGTCATCGCTCACCTCGACTATTTCCGTTTGATTTGCTCGGCGCGGAATGATCCGCGCGACACATTGCTGAGGATCGTTTTGCCTACTCCGTCCAGTGTGCTGTCGTGTTGCTGCCCGTCCCACGCGTGCGTTTGAATCGGATCATGCTGCAACGGGTTGTCGTCTGCGTCCACGTATTCCAGGTGCAGGTCGCGCTTGACGCTGACGTCAACCACATCGCCTTTCAAATCCGGTGCGGCCATGCTTTTCGCGGGATCAAGATGGTGCGAGGCGGCGTGGGCGGTGAACGTGCCAGTGGTTCCACATTCGATGCCGCCAGCACTGAATTTTGCATAGCTGCCCCCGCCATTGATCACGATGTCTTCCTTGGCGCTGATCACGATCCGGTTGGCGGTCTGGGTAATGTTCAGCTTGGCAAGAAGATTGACGCTATCGCTTAGTGCCTTCACGTCGATATCGCCGGAAGCGGCGATCAGCTTCATCCCGGCCTGTTGCACGAATAGACGGATTGCTTGACGAATGCTTGCAAAGAACCCATCCCCGGCTGCGATGGAAACGCTCTTGCCGGTCGTGATGGCCGTGTTCAAATCGCTGGCGATATGCGTCGATTGCGCAGTGGTGCTTGCGATGCCGGCTGGGCTGGCCAGGACCAGATGCGGCTGGGCGAGTTCCGGAAAGCTGTCCTTGCCGGAAGCGCCGCCCTCGATCTCCTTGCCCTGCGCCTGTAGAAAGGTGGCAACGCCGGCCTGGTTGTCGCCGGGTTCTTGCGCCCCGTTCTTCTGTGCAACGTCACCCAGGCGTTGATGCAACTCGGCCGCCGCGGTAAGTCGGTGGCAGGTTTCGCCCATGTCCTTGATCGGCCCGCGTCCCGCCTGCCTGGCCTCCGTCGTGATCAAGATGCCCTGGGCAGCCCGCGCCACACCGTGTCCATCGGTTCGCAGCTCCCAACCTTCACCACGTGCATCCTTGCGTCCGCCGGTGTCTTCGATGCGGGTGATATGCCCGAGCGACAATTGACTGCACTGATGATCGCTCTTCAGCTGCACCTGGATCTTGCCCGGGGTATCGTCCAACACAAGATGATTGCCACGCCGGCCGCCTTTATCTGCCCCTAATTCGCGACTGCGCAAGCCGCTCAAAGCCCGCTGCTCGGGCAACCGCCACGGCGGCATATGCGTGTAGTTATGCAGCGCCCCCAGAATCACCGGATGATCGATATTCCCGTCGAGGAAGACAACCGCCACTTCCTCGCCAACCCGCGGCAACCGGATATGCCCGAATTCGCGCCCCGCACCCGGCGACATGACGCGCAGCCACGAAGAACTGTTCTCGTCGTAGTTGCCCAGCCTGTCCCAGTGGAACTGGACTTTCACACGCCCGTAGCCATCCGTATGGATCTCGGCACCTTCCGGCCCGACCACGATGGCCGTCTGGATGCCGGGATAGGTGCACGCCTGGCTGTTGTAGTGGCGGCCCGGGCGCCAAAGGATATCCTTGCGCACGCAGCGGAACGTGTTCTCGTAGTTCGAGGGCGCACCCGGCCCGGCCTGGTAGTTGTTGCTGGCCTCGTGGTCGACGGACAGGATCAGGTAATGGCGGTCGCGGATGCTGGGCTTGGCCAGTTCGCCGCGCTTGGGCGCGCGCAGCGCGGCGCTGAAGTGCCCGCCGAGCTTGAAAAAGCGCCCCGGCTGGGCCGTACGGTCATTGCCCCGGGCTTCGTAATATTGTCTGTGCGCGTCGCGCTCGCCCATGCGCCGGTAGGCGAGCCGTTCGCCTTCGTCACGGATGCGGAAACCGTACGAACCCGTGTTTTCGTACACCTCGTACGGATAGACGTCGCCCTGTTCGTTCAGCGATTCCACGCTCGACCGCTGCACGACCGGATTCTTGTAGTCGAAGCTGGCCAATGTTACCCGGCCGGAGCCGAGCCGGCGCACGGCACGCCATTCGCGAATGCCATCGTCTTCGAGCGACCCCGCCTTGTCACGGAACGGGATGGTTCCCGAATCGTCGATGCCGCTCGGATCGATGGGCCGCACGAGCGTACTCCTGTCGTAGAGCCAGAGCGTGTGACCGTCTTCCCGGTGCTCGTAGTGATACGCCAGGCCGAGCGCTTCCCAGCGGCGGTGCAGATGGTTGTAGTCGGTTTCGTCGTACTGGTTCGCGCAGGTCATGCGCGGATCGGCGTCGATGACGTAGGTGCGCCAGTCGGCCTGGCGGTAATGGGCGAACGTGAGTTCGGTCAGTTCGATGACGCTCTTGCCGTGAAACGAGACGTTGTCCTTGCGCAGTTTGGCGAATGCCAACCAGGGCTCGAGCACCATGTGATAGAACGCGAAGCCGCCGTCGGCGCGCAGAAAGCGGAATTCGGTGACGTAGCCGTTGAAGTGGCGCAGCGAGCCGTCTTCGCGCACGAGGGAGATCGTCACCATCCTGCCCATCATGGCCTTCAGCGGAATCTGGGCGTCGTCCGATAACAGTTCGGCGTCGACACGGAAGCAGCGCGAGACTTCCTCGTGTACGCGTAACCGGTTCGGCAAAAGAATGCGGTCGGGTCCATCGTCGCGGGGAAAGTGCATGCGCAGCAGGCGGTCGTGCTGCGCATCGAAGCTGAACACCGACCGCGCGGCGCCCGCCGCGATCGCCTGGCTGTCGAACATGAGTCTCCTCCGATGGTGGATCAGGGATACGATGCCAACAGGTAAGGTACTCAACCGGGTGACGGATAATCTTGATGATCAGCAAGAAGGCGACGTCAACTTGAGGACGGCCCGTATATCCGCCCGGCTCGCCTTCCCCGCAGTAACGGTCAGGAATGAATTCAACCCGAGCCGCTTCCGATCCGGCCCCTTGGTCGCCAGGGTCAGTGGCTTGAGGCAGGGCTCGTCCAGCAGGAGCCTGAGTTCGTACTGCACGCCAGGCACGGCAAACAGCCTGACCATCTCCTTCAGCGCGGCGTGGGAGCGGCCATGCGGCAGGAAAGCCTTCGCCTGTTCCTCGTCCAGTGGACCGATATGCAGCCGGACCCGCAAGTCGTTGCGCCATGCGCGCGCGCCCAGGACGGCGCCGAAGCCGAGGGTGGGAGCGGTGAGGCCCAGCGTGCTGCGGATCTTCGCCGGTAGCGGATCCCAGGCGCCGACGAATTCCTCGACGCGGACAGGGACGCCAAAATAATCGCGCAGCACGCGTTCCACCGTCGAGGCGGCGACCGGGCGCGTCCTGAGCAGCCCGGCATAGTAGCCGTCGACTTCCGCGGGAATCGATGCATAGGACCGTGTTGGTCCGAAACTGGCCGGGCGGAGCCCGCCCAGGGCGCTCAGCAGGGGGAGCAGGTCGTCCCGGGCGCGCGTGTCCAGGCTGTGCTCCACACGGTATTTGCCCCATGCTTCATAGAACAGGCCGACGGCCCGATTCGAGAACAGATCGATGAACGGTTTCCAGCTCTCGTCCACGTCCAGGCCTGTCCTGGCGGCTGCCCGTTCGGTGTCGTTCAAGGGCAGGGCACCGCTTGCGCCCAGCAGTCCGATGAACGCCGGTGTGATGTGGATGCGGGGTGCCCCGGCGGTGTCGCCCGGATCGACCTGCATGCTCTCGATTTCGCTGGCGGGAAACGCCAGCGACAGGCTGTTACGAAAGCGCAGCACCCGGCCGAATGCCTGGGTGTAGGGGATGCCCTGCTGGCGCAGCATCCGCACCAGGATATTCAGCAGTTGCGCGAACCGGTACCGGTATGGCGCCGCGCGCAGGTGCTCGATCATGACAGCGGCATGCTGCCGCTTCTCGGTGTGCATCGGAACAGCTCCTCTCCGGACTGGTGTGACAGGATCACGAGCTCGATAAAACTGTTCATCTGGACGTACAGCGCAAAGAACTGGTCGATGACCTGTACGAACAGGTGCAGGCCGGCGCCGACGAAGGCCTCTTCGTCGATCGTCAGGCGAACTTCGGTCCCGTGCGCCAGCGACGGTCCGCGTTTGTGCCGGATCCAGGCCGTGGCCTCGGCATGGTCGAGCGCGACGATGCCGGCGATCTGCCGCCGCGATACCGCCGATCCGATGAAGTCGTACAAGGCCAGCATCTCGCGCAGCCCGTCCGCGCCTTCCGTGGCGAGCGCGTGGTGGTTGAGCGTCAGGTGCGAGATCAGGCGCCAGTGGGCACCCTGGCCGTTGGCCAGGCGATGGGGACGCGTGGGCCTGCGCAGGAAGCGGATCGCCGCGCCCTCGGTGGCGCCCGGGATGGTCAGGTCGCCACCGCTCGCGCCGCATTTCAACAGGCAGGGCAGGTCCCGGTTCGTGCAGGTGAGGTCGAGCGACAGCGTGATTTTCTCGAGCGCGAGCGGCGCGCCGTCGATGTCGACGAGCGAGATGACTTTTTCATGGCCCGGGCTGGTGGCTGCCAGCGTGTCGTCATGGCGCAGTATCCAGTAGCGGCCCTTGCGTGCATCGCTGTCGCCGTGGCGCAGCGAATAGAAGGGGCGGAATTCGACCGGTTCGACCTCCTTGCCCAACTGCCGCACCATGTGGACCCGGTCGACCGAATATACCTCGTACGCCGACGCATCGGCGAAATGCGCCAGTACGGCATAGTCGGCCGTCTGCTGGCTGTAGTCGATCGGGACGCCCGGCTGCCTGAACAGATTGACGGCCGGGGTGCAACCCGGGAGCAGGCTTTGTGTCGACAGCCCGGCAAGCATCCTCGCCTCGTCCGAGCCCGGCGGTATTCCCGTCATCCCCAGGTGCAGCGTGAAGCAGGTGCAATCGGCCGGGAGTCGTGCGCGGAGTGCGGCCAGGTCGATATCGACGAAGTTGAATTTTTCTGGAAAGGCGAAGTACTCGGCAAGAACGCGATAGGCGCGGTGCGAGCGGGCGTCGAACGGGATCAGGGCGTCATCGTCTGCAAAGCCGACCGCTGCGATCGGTAGCGCGGCGAGCGGTATCCATGCGCCGTCTGCGCCTGTCTGGACGTATGCCCTTGCTGTGCGCATGAACAGCGCATCGCGTAGCGCGGCGCAGAACGAAGCGTCGCCGTCGAGATAGACCCGGAGCGGCGCTGTCGTTGCAGTAACGGGCGCCGTGGATTCGAACCCGATGCCGATGGCCGCCGTCACGCCGGGCGCCAGCCTGGTCGAGGACGGCGCGCGGATGACCGCGTCGAACCGGGCAGAGACAATGGTGGCCGGCGACGGCGTGACATCGTAGGCGGTCTGGAACCTGCAGTTCACACCACGGACCGCTGCGGATTCGAGCAAAGTGCCGCGCGGGTGGCTCCTGGTGCTGCCGTCGGGGGCAGGCAGAAAGCGCACGATCGCGCATGAGGGGAACGGCCTCAGGAAGTGTGGAAACAGCAGGTTGAGCAGCGCCTCCGTGAATTGCGGATAGGTATCGTCCAGGCGTTTCGACACCCGCGCGCACAGCAGGGCGACGGACTGGATCAGGCGTTCGACGTGCGGGTCGTCGCACGCTTCTCCGCCGAGCTGCAGCTTGGCCGCGACCTTGGGATAGCGCTCGGCGTATTCGCGGCACAGCTGCCGCATCGTGACGAGCTCGCGTTCATATTGTGCAAACAATTCGTCCATGATGTGTGCCTAAGGGGTGTTGCGTACGCTCTGGATCGAATAGCGCTGCAGGGACGGCTGGAACACGGCATTGAATTGCATCGGATCGGCCACGGGCGCGTTTTTTAGTTCTGCGGTGATCACGAAGTCGACGCGGTTGATGGCGTCTTTCCGGGGCTGCAGCGTCGCCGTCACCTTGTGCAGCCTCGGCTCATGTCGCTCGATCGCCAGCCGGACGGCGGTGCAGATGCGCTGCTGGTCCGTGTCGCTTGTCAAGCACATGCCGGCGAAGTCGATCAGGCCGTAGTTCACCACGGATGCGCCGACCTGCGGATAGCCGTCCAGCGCATCGGGAAGCAGGGCCGAGCGCGTGTTGAGGAGCGCTTCCAGGTCGCGCGTGATGCTCTCCTTCCACGCGTCGCTTTTCCTGGCGGGCGCACGGAATCGGCCGAGTGACGTGTCGTCATCGGCATCCAGACGGTCGAACAAGCCTGGCGTGAAACTCTGCATGCTGGTTTCCTTTCAAGCGGTCTTGAAGCAGAGGCAGCGCCATTATTCCCGTGTGGCAGCGAACAAAGTTGCGTCAGATCAACAATTTTAGGCGCAATGCCCGCCATGCTTTCTGAAATCGACATGGATCGGGGAGGTAACGATGAGCCTGGGAGCGAAGATCTTGTGGTCCGAAGGGCTGACGCTGGGGCCCCAGCATTTCCAACGGCAGGACATGTATCACGAGACGCGGCYGCTCAGGATGGCCTCGGCTCTCAATCCGAACTTCTGGGGCGTCCGGCAGTTGCAATGGAATATGGATGGGCTCGGCCATAACCTGCTCGAAGCCCAGGCGATGTCACTGATCTTCCAGGACGGGGCCGTGTATGAAGCACCTGCGACAGACCTGTTGCCGCTCCCGATCGGCCTTGCGCAGCTGCCCCAGGAACTCAATACCTTCACCATCTACGCCGCGCTGCCGACCATCCGGCCCCATGGCGCGAATGCGGAGGAGGGCGGCCGCTACGCGCTGGCGGCGTCCGAAACCTCCGACCTGTTCAGTGACGCGGTGCCGATCGACGTACCTTTCCTGAAGAAGCGCGTCCGGCTGCTTGCGCATGTCGAGCCGCGGGATGGGCATGTCAGCTTTCCCGTGCTGCGCATTCATCGCGACCCGCGCGGCGGCTTCGTCGAGGATCCGACCTTCGTTCCCCCGTGCGTGGCCATCGATGCGGCCAGGCCCCTGCAGCAACTGCTCGACGGCTTGATGAGCGCACTCTCGGCCAGGATCGCCTCGCTGCATGCCGCGCACAGGAAAACGAATGCATCCACGTTCGAGGTCCACGCCGGCGACATCACGTCATGGTGGATGCTGAACATCATCAGCACGGCGAACGCCTCGCTGCAGCATTGCGCGCGCGCCAAGGTGCAGCATCCCGAGGTGCTGTACGAGAAGCTGCTCGCACTCGCGGGCGGATTGATGACCTTTTCGGACAAGCATGCGGCGGCGGACCTGCCGGCCTACGTGCATGCCGACCCCGGCGTCACGTTCGCGCAGCTCGACGCCATGATCCGGGACCTGGTCGATACCGTCATCGCGGCCCGATACTTCACCATTCCCCTCATCGCCGAGGACAACCGCCGGACGCATTTCCGCGGCGCGCTCGATGTATCGAAACTCACGCAGGATACGCAGTTGTGCCTGGCGGTCAGCGCCGACATGCCGGCGCTCGAGCTGGTATCCGCCGTGCCGGTCCGCTTCAAGATCGGCTCACCCGACGACATCGAGCGCATCGTGGTATCGGCGCTCCCCGGTATCACGCTGACGCACATGCCCCAGGTGCCGGCCGCGGTGCCGGTCCGGCCCGATACGTATTACTTCTCGCTGTCGACCAGGAATGGGCTCTACGAGAATGCGCTGAAAGCACAGGCGATCGCGATCTATGCCCCGGATGGGATGCGTGAACTGAAAATCGAGCTGATCGCCTTTACACAGTAAGAACCGATTTCGGCAGGTAGGATGGGCACCCCGTGCCCACCCTACCTCCTCAATTGCGGCTCTGCGCCGAAAGGTTCACCAACCCTCAGCGTAACCCGCGTCCGTTGAGGTTGGTAGGTCAATACATTCTGTCTACCTTGCTGGGCCGCTTTCAGTCCCGCGCGCGCCGGTGCAGGCGCGCAAAGCTGGTGGCGGCGCCCAGCAGGGCGATGGCCGCCGCAGCAGCGAGGGCATACGCGGTGCCGTGGCGCTCCGACAGCACGAGGCAGCCGGCCACCAGCGCGGCGCCGCAGGCCTGGCCCGTCAGGCGCGCCGTGGCGACGATGCCGCTTGCGCCGCCGGCCCGCTCGCGCGGCGCGCTGCCCATGATTGCCTTCATGTTCGGCGCCTGGAACAGCCCGAACCCGGCGCCGCAGACGGCCATGCGCCACGCGATGCCGACGGCGCCGGTCGTTGCCGGCATCCACAGCAGCGCCAGCATGCCGCCGCACAGGGTCAACAGGCCGATCCCGGCCAGCAGGCCGGAGGCATAGCGGTCGGACAGGCGTCCGGCGACGGGGCCCGTGATCGCCACCAGCACGGGCCAGGGCGTCAGCAGGAAACCCGTCTCGACCGGCGAACGGCCGAGCACCTGCTCGAAGTGGAAGGGCAGGGCGACGAAGGCCAGGCTCTGGACGGCGAACGTGCACACGGCCGTCAGCGCCGACAGCGCGAACAGCGGCCGGGCCAGCAGGTCGGTCGGCAGGATCGGCGCCGCTTGGTCGCGCTGGCGCCGCAGCAGCAGCGCAAAACACGCGACCGCGCCCGCGGCTTCCAGCCCCAGCCGCGCCGGCGCCGCACCGTGTGCCGCATCGTCCAGCAGCAGGATCAGCAGGCCGAACGCGCCGACGTTGCACAGCGCGGCGCCGGCGTCGAAGCCATATCCGGCAGGGGCATTGTCGGGCAGGACGCGGCGCGCCAGCAGGAAGGCGGCCGTGCCGATCGGTACGTTGATGGCGAACAGCCATGGCCACGACGCCAGCGCCAGGATCAGCGACGACAGCGTGGGACCGACGGCGAACGCCACCGCCACCACCAGCGCGTTCAGGCCGAACCCCTGGCCCTGCAGGCGCGCCGGATAGATGGCGCGCATCATGGCCGTGGTCACGCCCATCAGGGCACTGGCGCCGAGGCCTTGCAGCAGGCGCGCGCCCACGAGCAGCGGCAGGTTCCACGCGAGCGCGCAGAACAGCGACGCCAGCGTGAACAGCGCGAGCCCGGCCGTGGCAACGCGCCGGTAGCCGATGCGTTCTCCCAGCGCCGCGAACGGCAGCAAGGTGGCGACCATCGCCAGTTGATAGATGTTGACGATCCAGACGGACGCGGCGGCCCCGGCCTGGAGCTGGCGCGCCAGTTCGGGCAGGGCCGTGTTGGCGATCGCCGTATCGAGCGACGCCATCGACACGCCCGTCATCAGCGC